>NZ_JABFCR010000020.1:0-35805 GCF_013087555.1 Mucilaginibacter humi | reverse complement strand
TTTTTATTATTTATTAAATCCGACATCGAAACATCCGACATCGGAAATCAAAACTATGCTATTGCTTTTGCGTATAACTCAGACACATGTGCCCAGTTAATAACGTTCCAGATAGCTGCCAGGTAATCAGGGCGACGGTTTTGATATTTTAAATAGTAGGCGTGCTCCCAAACATCGATACCTAAAATTGGCGTACCTTTTACTTCGGCGATGTCCATTAACGGATTGTCCTGGTTTGGCGTTGAAGTTATTGCAAGTTTTTTATCAGCAGTAACAATTAACCAAGCCCAGCCTGATCCGAAACGGGTAGCACCCGCGTCAGATACCTTAGTTTTAAACTCGGCGAACGAACCGAAAGTGCTTCTTATCGCATCGGCCAAAGCGCCTGTAGGCTCGCCGCCACCGCTTGGCGAAAGCAGGGTCCAGAACAAAGTGTGGTTATAATGGCCGCCACCGTTGTTGCGTACAGCAGCCGGGTATTTTGAAATATTTTTAATGATATCATCAATATTACCATTAGCCTCCGGCTTACCTTCTAAAGCTTTGTTTAGGTTGGTAACGTAAGCATTGTGGTGTTTGCCATGGTGGATCTCCATGGTCAATTTATCAATGTGCGGTTCTAATGCATCAGTAGCATAAGATAACGCCGGTAGTGTAAATGCCATAATTGCTGTTTTAAAGTTTTTAATTGTTGTAGGAACAAATATAATGCGCTATAATGATTTTTGTTCTAAAATAATGTCATGTTTTTTTAGTTATAGCCTGTTAAACTTAGGCAGGTATAAATTTAAAAACTATTAAAGCCGTAATTCGTTGTAAGACAAGTCTAAATTTTAACTAAATTGAACTTAATTTTCGACGAAGATTTAATATACGTGTTAGTTAATAATTAAATTATTAACTTAGAACAAAAATTACAGTGTTCACAACCACTTCTTTTAATGACAAACACAATCGACCTTACCAATTGCGACACCGAACCAATACATATTCCCGGCCAAATACAATCGCACGGTTTCTTAATAGCTATTGATGCAAACGGTACCATTAAATTTCACAGTGAAAATATTACCGATTTTTTGCCGGGCTTACCGCCTAACTTATTAGGCAGGCCCATACATGATATTGAGCCGCTTATCGGCGCTAACGAACCGCCTGATTTTATAAACCAGCTGATAAGCTTTGGCCGAAGCAATAAAAGTTTTGATCAAACCAATCCGTTCAGTACGGATATACAGGGCATGCCATTTTATTTGATCATTAATGTATCCGGCCCGCTTTATTTACTGGAGTTTGAGCCGGTAGCGTCTGATCTGAAAAACGATTTGCAGCGTATGATTGCCCGCTCGATATCTGAAATGCTGGCTGATAAGGATCTAAACAACCTATTAACTAATACTGCCTTACAGGTAAAAAATATTATCGGTTATGATAGGGTGATGATCTACCGCTTTGCGGATGACAATCACGGCGAGGTTGTAGCAGAAGCCAAAAATGACGACCGAAACCTGGTTGGGTTTACACTACCCTGCATCCGACATCCCCAAGCAGGCCCGTGAGCTTTATAAACTTAACCTTACCCGGCTGATAGCAAACGTTCATACTACACCTGCAAAAATTATCACCACTAAACAATTAAGTGGCGACGATCCGCTTGATCTTACACAATCGCAATTACGCGCAGTATCGCCAATCCATATTCAGTATTTAATAAATATGGGGGTTAATTCCAGCTTTAGTATCTCGCTGATCTATAAAAAGAGCTTTGGGGATTGATAGCCTGCCATAATTACTCGCCGCGGTTTATTGATTACAGGGCACGCGATTCGGCTAAGCTTATCGGGCAGATCTTATCGTCGGCATTAGAGTTCAGGCAGGACGAGGCTAACCAGCACCTGCAGGACAAGTTTACAGCCACTGTAAATACGCTTTCTAAAAACATGCTCAAAAACAATAGCATCGAGGACGCCTTAACATTGAATGACATTAATATCCTGCACGCTACCAATGCTACCGGCGCGGTTTTAATTTATGAGAACAGTGTTACAAAATTAGGCAAAACACCTAACGACACCCAACTGCAGGAATTGACCAACTGGATCAAGGCAAATGTTACCGAAACATTTTATTATACCAATGAGTTGCCTTACATTTTCGCCCCGGCAGATGCTTTTAAAAAGGTAGCCAGCGGAATTTTGGTACTGACCTTATCAGCCGAATTATCTGAATATATTATCTGGTTTAAGCCCGAACATTTGGAAGTTGTTACCTGGGCCGGTAACCCGGATAAACCCGCAGAAATACTAACAGACGGCTCGCTAAAAATATCACCGAGGCAATCATTTGATGCCCGGGCTCAGGAGGTTTCGGGTAAATCTGAGCCATGGGGAGATGAGGAGATAAAATCTGTTACCCGTTTACGCACGGAAGTTAGCTATGCCATAAATCAAAAAGCCGGTGCTATACGTATGCTTAACGAGCGTTTAAAGCAGGCTTACGAAGAGTTGGATACTTTTAGCTATACCATATCGCACGACTTGAAGAACCCGTTATCAACTATAAAAGGGTATGCACAGGTTTTAACACGCGACCCAAACCTGGCACCGCGTACCAAAGATGTGCTATCGAAAATAGATAGCCGGGTTGACCGCATGAACTTGATGATAAACGAGGTACTGGAATATTCGCGCATTGGCCGGCTGGAGCTTAAACCGGTAGAGGTTAACGTAGCTGCTATTATTGACGATCATATCAAAGATCTTAAAATAGCTTACAACGCCGATCATGCAAACATCATCATTAAAAACACACCAAACGTGCAGGAGACCCAACCATGGTGTCGCAGGTGTTGGCTAACTTGTTAAGTAATGCTATTAAATACAGCCTGCCATCGGGCCAGCCTAAAATAGTTATTGACGCTATAGATAATGAAACAGATATAACCTATACCATTAAAGACAATGGGGTTGGTATAGATATTAAACAGCTTCCGCGCGTGTTTGAGCTGTTTAAACGCATGGATAATGTACAGGATATTGAAGGTACCGGCGTAGGCCTGGCCATTGTAAAACGTATTGTAGAAAAGCACAACGGTAAGATCTGGGTAGACAGTAAAATTAACGGAGGATCAACGTTCTTTGTATCGTTTAAAAAGTAACAGGTTTACTTTCGAGCCAGGGTTTTAAATTTTGCAAAGGTGTCATTGGCGGCAGCGATGATTATCTGCTCATCTTCGGGGGTGGCCGCGGCTTTGTTTAGGATGTCTTTAAAAGCGCCCCACATCTGGTGCATCTTATCGCCGTAACCGTTAAAAAACGATAGTCCTTTACCATCCTGTACCGGCAAATGCTGCTGCACCATTTTACTGATGATCTGCCCGCCAAGGGTCGATCCTTCAATTACATATAAGGCGCCAAAACCCTGTAAATAGTTTGTTATCTGTGGCAGCTCATTATTGGTTGGCATAGCTGGAATATTACCGCCTAAGGCTTTTATATCATCAGCTATCGCTGATGTTTTGCGGCGCTCGTCATAATCGGCCAGGTTTGATTGGTTTATATATCGTTCTATCTGTTTTCGAGTCCGCCAAAGTATCCATAAAAGGAGGTCAGGATATCGATATAATCCTGCATAGAGCGCATGCTTTTCATTTTACCAACTAATATTTTTTCGGTTTGCTGGTGGTTGGCTAATGTGGCCTCTTTAAGTTTCTCTGTGAACATTTACAGTAAAGAATTTACGGGGTAAAATGTTTTACCGCTTACTTTTAAAAAAGTTCCGCACCAGTTCTGAGCATTCATTTTCGCGGATGCCGCCCGTGATAACGGTTTTAGGATGGGTTATTTTCTGATTTAACCTGCCAAAGCCCAGCCGGGTATCATAAGCGCCAAAAACAATCTTACCTATCTGGAACCAATAGCTTGCCCCGGCGCACATTACGCAGGGCTCAAGCGTAACATATAGCGTGCAATCTTTTAAATATTTTCCGCCCATAAAATTGGCTGCAGCGGTTAGCGCCTGCATTTCGGCATGGGCAGATACATCATTCAGGCGTTCGGTTAAGTTATGGCCTTTACCAATGATCTTGCCCGGCAAACTACTACTGCACCAATGGGGATCTCGTCCTCGGCTAAAGCCAGTTTGGCTTCCTTGAGTGCCTCGTTCATAAAAAATTCGTCGGGCGATAATGCAGGCTCGTCGCCGAAGGTTACGTATCTCATTTAGTTTGTCCTCATTTAAAAATTGGCGATTACTCACCCCGCGATACTTTGTGCGCGCCCCTCTCTTCCGCAAGCGGGAAAGAGGGTTGTTTTTATATTATTTGATATTTAACCCTCTTTCCGCCGAAGGTGAAGAGACGGTGGTCGAGCGAAGCAACGACCGGGTGAGTTGTCGCCACCATGCTATACCAGCTTACTCCCGTTAGGCACGCGCTTATCAACCGCCGTTAAAACAATATCGCCATTCTCATCGGCAAAGCCGGTCACCAAAAACTCCGACATAAAATTGGCAATTTGCTTTTTAGGAAAATTCACCACTCCTACTATCTGCCTGCCCGGCAGTTCTTCTTTGGTATAATGCTTAGTGATCTGCGCGCTTGACCATTTGATCCCAAATTCGCCAAAATCAACCTTTACTTTAAAGGCTGGCTTACGCGCTTCGGGGAAATCAGCGGCCTCTAATATGGTTCCCACCCTTAATTCTACTTTTTCAAAATCGTTCCGGTGATGGTTTCCATAGTTTAATTTACTTAATCAGACACAAATATAATTATTTGAAATACCGCGATAAACCAGGCTGCAATAAGGATGTAACAATTTGATTTTAATTGTCGTATAAAGCAACATCACTATTAAACTGACGATGCAAACGAACCCTAAGCCGTTACTTGTAGTTACCCTAAATACAAACAGTATTGTAGTCCCTACAAGAAAAAATACCGTACATATTGATAACGCGCGCCGTATATTTCCGGCTATACATGAGCTGCAACCCACCGGCATTATTCTTGATTATGATTTCTGGGTGATGATACAGAAAAAATACTGCGCCGCATAAGCTCCAACCCATTTTACAGCAAGCTAAAGATCTATTGTTATAAATCGCGCCCGCATACTAAAGTCGATGGGCTTTTAACCGTATTAGGCGTGCAGCATTTTATTTATCCTGAAACTGCTACGCAGGCTAAAATAAGTGCAACGGCAAAAGTACTAAGCTATTTACTGGATGGTGCAGTAACCAGCAAACTTGCCGACGCGAGCTAATTAATCTATCCACTCAAACTTTGTATAAGGCACTAATGCCTCGGGTATTTTAATGCCCTTATCCGTTTGGTTATTCTCTAACAGCGTTGCAACAATGCGCGGCAAGGCCAGTGCGCTGCCATTTAAAGTATGCGCCAATTGTGTTTTACCCTCGGCATTACGGAACCGCAATTTTAAACGGTTACTCTGAAAAGTTTCAAAATTCGATACAGACGATACTTCCAGCCAGCGTTGCTGCGCGGCGCTCCGGTTTCCATATCATAAGTTAAGGCTGATGCAAAACCCATATCACCCCCACAAAGGCGCAATACCCGGTAAGGTAAACCAAGTTTTTGTAACAGGCCCTGTACATGCAGGCTCATTTGCTCCAATACATCATATGATGTTTCGGGATTAACTACCTGTACTATCTCTACTTTATCAAACTGGTGCAAACGGTTTAACCCGCGTACATGCGCGCCGTATGAGCCCGCTTCGCGGCGGAAGCAAGGTGTATGCCCGCAATTTGTATAGGCAGCTCATCGGCCTTTAAAATCACATCGCGGTATAGGTTGGTAATAGGCACCTCGGCAGTGGGTATCAGGTACATATTGTCTTCGTTAACAAAGTACATCTGCCCTTCCTTATCAGGCAACTGCCCGGTACCAAAGCCTGATGCTTCGTTAACCATCAGTGGTACGCTTACTTCTTTATAACCCGCTTTTTCGGCCTCATCAATAAAAAGTTGATCAGCGCGCGTTGCAGCTTGGCTCCTTTATTGGTATAAACCGGGAAACCAGCGCCGGTTATTTTTACACCCAGTTCAAAATCTATAAGCTTATATTTTGCGGCCAGCTCCCAGTGCGGTAAAGCATTTGCCGGAAGCTCTGGTATAGCGCCATTCTCCAACACCACCTCATTCTCTTCGGGAGTTAAGCCTTTGGGTACTGATGAATGCGGCAGGTTAGGTAACAATACCAACTTCTGGTAAAGGTTTTCCTCTATAGCGGCCAGTTCCTCATTATATTTCCTGATATCTTCTTTCCAAACGCCCGTTTTTGCCTTAATGGCTTCGGCTTCGTCCTTTTTCCGGTTCGCATCAACTCGCCTATTTGTTTGGCGGCAGCATTTGCTTCTGCAGAAGTGTTATCCAATTTTACCTGTGTTTGGCGACGCGAATCGTCCAACCGGATAATTTCGTCAACCAAATCAGCCTGTTTAAAATTTTTTACAGCTAAACGTTCTAAAACCTGTTCCCTGTTATCACGGATATAACTAACTTGCAGCATTATTTTTAATTTTCGACAAAGATATAATGAGTTGGCAGTTTGCAGTGCGCAGTTGGCAGTTTTTTTTGCCAACCTTTATACTGCCAACCGCAAACTAACAACTGCAAACTGAAATGACCGGCAAACTATACCTCGTCCCCACCCCCATTGGCAATCTGGAAGATATGACCTTTAGGGCCATACGCGTTTTAAAAGAGGCCGACCTGATACTGGCCGAAGACACCCGCACTTCGGCACCGTTGCTAAAGCACTTCGATATTCAGAAAAAGGTTTTCGCGCATCATCAGCATAACGAGCATCAAAGCAGTAACGAGATCATTAAGTTTTTACTGCAGGGACAAAACATCGCGTTGATATCAGACGCGGGCACACCTGCCATATCTGATCCGGGTTTCTTTTTAGTACGCGAGGCTTTGAAATTTAATATAGCTGTTGAATGTCTGCCCGGTGCAACCGCTTTTGTCCCGGCGCTGGTTAACTCGGGCTTCCCTACGGATAAATTTTGTTTTGAAGGCTTTTTGCCCCTGAAAAAGGGCGCCAGACACGCTATAAGTTTTTGGCTGATGAGGAACGTACCATTATACTTTATGAGTCGCCGCACCGTTTGTTAAAGACACTGGATGAAATGGCCACCTATTGGGGTGCCGACAGGCAGATCTCTGTATCGCGCGAGCTGACAAAGATGTTCGAGGAAACCGTGCGCGGCACCGTAACCGAAGTAAAAACCTATTACGAAACACACCCTGCAAAAGGCGAGTTTGTGATTTGTGTAGCGGGGGCTTTGCCTGACGAGAACGATAAAAAGAAAAAGAAGTACGGTAATGACGAGGATGAGGATTGATTATATGAATTTCAATTAAGTTGGTTATGACGGATACTTACCTAAACAGCGCTAAAAAACAATTACAGTATTATAAGTCGGTTGGCGAAAAACGATGGCCCAGTTAAAGGACGAGGATCTTTTCTGGGTTTATAATGAGGAGTGCAACAGCATCGCCATTATTGTACAACATCTTTGGGGTAATATGCTATCGCGATGGACGGACTTTTTAACCACCGACGGCGAGAAAGAATGGCGCAACCGCGACCTTGAATTTGAAAGCGTAATAAACACCAAAGACGAGTTAATGGAGAAATGGAACGCCGGTTGGCAATGCATGTTTGACGCTTTAGACTCGTTAAAACCGGAAGATTGTGAGAAAACCGTTTATATCCGTAGCGAACCGCATAGTGTAGTTGATGCTATTAACCGCCAGTTGGCGCACGTGCCTTATCATATTGGTCAGATAGTATTTATTGGTAAAATGGCAGCGTCAAACTGGATAGCGCTAACTATACCTAAAGGGCAGTCGAAAGCGTTTAATGCGGCAATGACTAAAAAACCGACGAGTAAGTTTTAAAATCAAACTCAGCCCGTCATGCCGAATTTATTTCGGCATCCCACGCGCTGAGTAAACGATTTACAATTCCAACTCGCTTTTCAAATCCTTCATTTCCGGGTTTGTCGTTTTTATGCGATTAATTTTCCAATCCTTATGCCATCGTTTAAGTTGTTTTTCTCTGTCAATAGCATCAGTGATCCGTTCAAAGTATTCAAAATAAACTAAATCGTACAATCTATAGCGTTTTACAAACACTGAACCTTCATTGTTAATATGTTGCCAAACCCGCGATTCTAATGAACTGGTAACTCCAATATAAAACGTTGTTCTATATTCGTTAGACATGATGTAAGTATATCCTTGTTTGAAAAGCACAATCTAAAATAAGCATTAGCGTTTACTTAGCATGTGGGATGCCGAAATAAATTCGGCATGACAAGCGGGAAAAAGAACAAGAATCATTTATAAATATCTAATTTTAACATCGTATACACAGCTAAGTTTTAATGAAAAAAAACATCCTCCTATCCCTGTTCTCCGGCTTGTTACTTTGGTTAGCGTGGCCGCCTATGCACTACACTACCGTATTTTTATTTTTTGGTTTGGTGCCGATGCTGGTAGCGATAGAAAACATCATCAACTCCACCTCCACCAAAAAGGGCAAGCTAATATTTAACACCACCTTCCCGGGTTTTTTTGTTTGGAATACGTTGAGCATTTATTGGGTGTATAATGCCTTAAAAATGATTGGCGAGGTAGTAGCCGTACCCGTTACGCTGATACCTTACGCGTTGGGCCCGCTCTTAATGTCGGCTGCGTGCTGGCTGTATTATCGTTTAAGATTGGCCACAAACCGCACGTTTGGATTGATAGGGCTGGTTTGTTTCTGGATAGGATACGAATACCTGCATCAAAGCTGGGACCTTAACTTCCCCGGATGACATTAGGTAATGGCTTTGCAACTATGCATCAATGGGTACAATGGTATGAGTATACCGGCGTGTATGGCGGCACCATTTGGATCTGGGCCATTAACATCCTTGTGTTTTTAATTTACATTGGCTTACGCGAGGCACAGTCCAGGCCGGTAAGGCAAAAATTAGTTATCGCTTTAATTGCTTTTTTGGTATTGCCATTAGCATTTTCTTTACACCGTTATACACATTATGAAGAACAGGTAAATCCTTCAAACATCGTAGTTGCCCAGCCTAACATTGACCCCTATGAAAAGAGCGGAACTATACCTGTATCAAACCAGATAGACATTTTAACCAAGCTATGCGATTCAATAGGACAAGTAAATACCGAGTTTTTATCTGGCCGGAAACTGCTATATCCGAGTATATGGACGAGGACCATATCCGCAGTAATAATTACTTTTTGCAGGCGCAACACTTTTTATCCAAATATAAAAACGGAAACCTTATAACCGGTGCTGAAACCTATAAGATTTACAGCACCAACCCGCCAAAAACCGCAACAGCTTTGCCTCAGGGTCAGTTTATGGATCATTACAGCACAGCATTAAATATCGAAAACTCTGCGCAGGTGCAGTTTTATCATAAATCTAAACTGGTGCCGGGCGCAGAATCGCTGCCGTTTGAACATGCGCTCTCATTTTTAAAACCGGTATTTGCGCATTTGGGAGGAGCTACCGGCGCCTACACGGGGCAGGATGCTCCAACCAACCTGTATGCGGCAAGCGGCATTGGCGCAGCGCCTGTTATCTGTTATGAGTCTATCTGGGGCGAGTGGGTAGCGCGGTCGGTACGCAGCGGGGCGCAGTTTATTGCCATTATTACCAACGATGGCTGGTGGGAAAACACATCAGGCAAGGACCAGCACTGGATTATGCCAAGCTGCGTGCTATTGAAACCCGGCGCTGGGTTTGTCGCTCGGCCAATACCGGTATCTCGGCATTTATTAACCAGCGCGGGGATATTGTGCAGCAAAGTAAATGGTGGGTTAAAACCGCGCTTAAACAAGATATTAACCTAAATTCCGACCTGACCTTTTATGTACAGCACGGCGATTACCTGCCTAAAACTGGTAGCTTTTTAGCGGTGTTGGGGATATTGTTTGTGGGGGTGAGGGTGAGGTTTAAAAGGAAAGAAACAAAAGCGTAAGGTGTCATGCTGAGCTTCGTCGAGCATGCGGGCAAAGGCCTTTACGCTCACCCTTCGACGGGCTCAGGGTGACAACCCACGCGTAAACAGTGCTATGCTCCTTCCCTGCTCAAAATAAAAGCCAACAGATCATTGATAGGCTGTTTGATAATTTTGCCGATGTGGATATCCTGCATTGCGGCAAGGGCTTTAAGTTCATCAGCAAACACGAAAGCTATGGAGCCTACAAAATGACTTTTAAAGGTATGGTATTCGGGATATGATTTGATATTGGTATCAATAAATTCCTGCAGGCCCTTTTTGATGAGTGCGCTGCCATAGTCGGTTTTGCGGATAACGTTCAGAAAACGCGCGAACGATGCCGGTATGAGTTTGGCGCCGGCTTTTGGTAAACGTTTTTTATTACCTCTTCTTTGGTTAGCTGGTAAGTATTGTTAAATAAGGTATGGATATCTTCGGGCATTAATCCGTATAAAAAATCAGTGATCAGCGCCCTGCCAAACCAGGTGCCTGCCCCTTCATCGCCCAAAATAAAACCTAACCCATGCTTGCCGGCGTGAATATCCTCGCCATCAAAAAAAGAAATATTTGAGCCGGTGCCTAATATACAACACAAACCCTTCTCGTGCCCGCAGGTGGCGTATGCCGAAGCCAACAGGTCGCTGTCGACACTTATGTATGCCTTGCTAAAAACACGCTCAGCGCGTTCGATACGATCTCATGCCTGTCGGGGCTTGAACAGCCGGCACCAAAAAAATAGACCTCTTTTACCTCTGCACCAAAAGCCACCAGATCCGGCGCCTGTTCCTGCAGTATTTTAACAATTTCTTTTTCTGATAAAAAGTAAGGGTTTAACCCCGGGGTTCTAAATGCCGTGGCTTCCTGCCCCGGTTGCTTAAGTAACCAATCTGTTTTTGTTGATCCGCTATCCGCGACTAAGATCATGGTAATTCTTCGAGTATTTTATGGGTAAGCGGCTTGTGGACGAAATGGGTGATATATTTATTGCCTGTTGATCTTTTAATATCGGTAGGATCAAATGATGAAGACAACAAGAAGATCTTGGTACCGGTTTTATCTATGTTCAACTTGTCATAGGCTTCTAAAAACTCAAAGCCACTCATTAACGGCATCCGTATATCAAGGAAAATTACATCGGGCTTGATCTCGCCTTTGCCTAATTGCTCAATAGCTTCGGTAGGCGATTCAGTCACAATTATGTTCTCGGCAAATTGGCTGCTTTCCAAAAGCCGGCGCGTAACAAAGTTGTCGATATAGTTATCGTCAACAAGCAAACATGTTTTGTAAGATCCGGCCATTTTCTACCATCAAAAATAACTAAATATTTGATTATTGAATATTTAAGTTGTTAGTTATTTGCTTTAAAGTTATTTCGGCCACTTTGGATTGGTATTGGGCGGCAAAAAACGTGGATTGTGCATCCGGTAGTTGCGTTGCGCTTCGCGGATCTCTAAAGGTGTGATGGTTCCTATTTTATATTTATCTAATGATATCTCGGGTTGCGCTTAGCTATAGCAACGTTTGATTGCCCCAGCTTTACCAGGTCAAGGCCCGACAGGTAGCTTACATACAAACTGCTTATCTGCGCTTCAACATTTAAGCGTGCCTGTTTAACATCAACTATGGCATTGTCAATCTGTATCTTAGCATTACGTTCTTTACGTGTTTGGTTAAACCCGTCGAAAATGTTGATAGATGCCGTTAACCCATAGTTTAACCCGTGTGCATCCTGTACCGGGTAAAACCTGCGGGGGTTTTGTTATGGCTCCGGTATAGCCTGCACCAACGCCTACGGTAGGATAACGGGTAGCCTGTACCTGCTTTAAGTTAATATCGGCAATACGCTTATTAATTTGTGCCGATATAATAGTTGGGTTTTGGGTTTGCGCGGCGCTTATAACATCACCTAAACGCATATTATTATCTACAACAATGGTATCGGCTACTGTAAAATCGGTTTGCAGGTCGCGCACCATTAATTGGTTCAGCCTTATTTTAGACGCTTTAAATTGCTGCTGCAACTTTAAATATTGAGCTGTATCGGTATTTAAACTTACCTGCGCGTTCAACACATCAAGTTTTGATACGGTACCTACACTAAATTTATCATTAGCATACCTTAATTGCGTGCGTGATATTTCCATTACGCCTAACTGTGCTTTTAGCTGCTCATACTGGTTAATCAGATCATAATAAGTTAGTATTACATCGCCGGTAGTGCTTAAAACGGTATCATGGGTACTAACCGCGCTTAGCTCGTTTAACTGTTTAAGCTGATCGTAATTGGCAAACATGGCAAAGCCGTCAAAAATTGTCCAGTTAAGTGCCGGGCCATAGCTTAAGCTGCTGTTTTTAGCGCTGGGGATACTATTTACCGTACCGTCCGACCGGGTTTGCTCGATACGCTGGCGGCTATTATTCTGGCTAAAGCTACCGGTAACTTGCGGTAAAAACCCCGCGTTGCCAATGGTAACATTATTTTGCGCTATGGCTTTATTATTTTTAGCCAATACAATATTGTAGTTGTTTTTTAAAGCTATTTCAACCGCCTCTCTTAATGTTAATAAGGGGGCGGTTTGTGCCTTAACTGTGGCTGTTACTGCCATATAGCAACAAAGCAAGCAAGCTAATTTTTTCAGTTTCATCATTTGCTTATTCGTTTTCAATCAGTTTTACCTTCTTCTTTTTCTTGCCTGTATCATCAGGGTCTTCAGCATCAGGATCCTTACGTGTTTTTGAAGCAATAAGCATGTACATTGCGGGGATGACATATAATGTAAGCACCAGCGAAAACAACATACCGCCTATAATAACAATACCTAATGATACCCGGCTTTTTGCACCCGCGCCCAACGCCAATGCAATAGGCACCGAACCTAATACTACGGCCGGGCTTGTCATCAATATCGGGCGTAAACGGGCAGTTGCAGCTTCAACAACAGCTTCATACTTAGCCAGGCCATGTTCCATTTTTTGATTGGCAAACTCTACTATAAGGATACCGTTTTTGGTTACCAACCCCACTAGGGTGATGATACCTATCTGGCTAAATATGTTTAATGATTGATTAAACAACCATAGCGACAGGAAAGCACCTGCAATAGCCAATGGCACTGTAAGCATTACAATAACCGGGTCTTTAAAACTTTCAAATTGTGCGGCAAGTACCGGTATATCAGCAACAACGCGAAGATGAATGCGAACATGATGTTTGACGCGCTTTCGGCAAAATCTCTGGATGCACCGCTTAATGAAGTGCTGAAGGTTTCGTCGAGGGTTTCTTTGGCGATGCGGTTCATCTCGTTTACGCCGTCGCCTATGGTATGGCCCGGCGATAAACCGGCCGGAAAGTAGCCGATTTAAAACGGTTAAAGTGATAAATAGATGGTGGCGTTGCATCCTCGTCAACTTTAACCACGTTATCCAATTGTATCAGCCTGCCCTTGTCGTTTCGTACATAAATAGTCTTTAAGTCAAGCGGCTGATCGCGGTTAGCCCTGTCAACCTGGGCCACTACCCGGGTATTGTTTACCGTTTAGTAAGAAATAAGCTACACGGCCGGCACTATAATATAATTGCAGGGTTTGGGCAATGTCAGATACAGAAACACCCAGATCACGTGCCCGTTCTCTATCGGTAACTACTCTTAGCTCGGGTTTTGTAAATTTCAGGTCTATATCGGGTGTTACAAAAACCGGGCTTTTTAGCACTTTATCAAAAAAGTCGGGCAGCACTTTACGGATTTTTTCAAAATCCCGGTTTTGCACCACAAACTGTACAGGTTGGGCACTACGCCCGCCACCACCACTAATGGTTTGTTCCTGTGAAACATTAATCCTTACATCAGGGAAACGGCTTACTTTTTTAGTGAGCCAATCGGCTATGTCCTGTTGCGAGCGTTCACGTTCGCCGGGCGGCACCAAACCTATCCGGCCAAAACCGCTATTTACAGCGCCGCTTCCGCCACGGCCTGCGGCTACTATCTCGATATTGACATTTGCTTCAGGGATAGAATCTGCAATCATATCAGAAAGCGCATCCATATTCCTGGTCATAAACTCGTACCCCGCACCTTCTGCCCCGGTTACATTATAACGCAGCAAGCTTTTATCATCAAGTGGTGCTAACTCTGATGGTATGGCGCCGTTAAGTCCCCAGATAATACCTATCGATCCGATTAATATCACGATAGCTATCCAGCGATGCTTCATAAAGTTAACCAGCGATTCGGTATACGAGTTGGTCATGTTCACGAAGAACGGTTCTGTTCTTTCGTAGAACTTAGATTTTTTTGAGTCTTTACGGATCAGCTTAACATTCAGCATCGGTGTTAACGACAGGGATACAAAAGCCGATATTAATACCGAACCTGCGACGACGACCGCAAACTCACGAAACAAACGGCCTGTAAAGCCCTGTAAAAACATGATAGGTAAAAATACCGCAGCCAATGTGATAGAGGTAGATACTACCGCGAACAAGATCTCGGCCGACCCCTCGAAGGCCGCTTTACGGATAGCCATGCCTTCTTCTACCTTTTTATAGATGTTTTCCGTCACCACTATACCATCATCCACCACCGGGCCCGTAGCCAGCACAATACCCAACAGCGTTAATATATTGATAGAGTACCCGAAGATATACATCAGGAAAAATGCGCCTATTAATGATACGGGTATATCTATTAACGGACGGAAAGCGATCAACCAGTCTCGGAAAAACAGGTAAATAATAATTACCACCAATATAAAGGAGATTGCCGGGGTTTCCTCAACCTCTGTGATAGACTGTTTAATAAACCTGGTATTGTCAGTTAACACCTTTACATGGATATCAGGCGGCAGGTCTTTTTTAAGTTGTTCAAATCTTTTATAAAAGTCTTCGGCTATTTGTACGTAATTGGCACCGGGCTGCGGTACAATGGCCAGCGCCACCTGTAATGAACCCGACTCTTTAAAAGCAGTTTCCTCATTAGCCGAGCCTAAAACGGCATAACCTACATCGCGTAAGCGGATCACCCTGTTACTATCTGCACGAATGATCAGATCATTAAACTCCTTTTCGGTACTCATTTTACCAATGGCACGTATAATCAATTCGGTATTGTTACCTTCTATCTTACCTGCGGGTAACTCTACGTTCTCGCGGTTAAGCGCGTCAGTGATTTCAGTAGCGGCAAGGCCCGGGGGCAGATAATTTTGCAGGATCAATCCATAAACGCATAGCGTACTGGCGCTGTCCCTGTATGTTAATAGCGCTTACACCGGGGATAGTTTGCAGGCCTTCCTGTAACACGTTTTCGGCATAATCATTAACCTGCATAATATTACGCTTATCGCTGGTAACTGATACCGTGATAATGTTATCCGCATTAGCATCGGCCTTGCTAACAACAGGCGGAGCGTTTATATCCTGTGGCAGTTGGCGCTGTGCCTGGCTTACTTTATCGCGCACGTCATTGGCGGCGGTTTCCGTGTCGGCGTCAAGGTCAAACTCTACCGTGATATTACTTGATCCAACCGAGCTGGAAGATGAAATATTACGGATACCCGGTACACCGTTAATAGCTTTCTCCAACGGCTCGGTAATTTGCGATTCGATCACATCGGCATTTGCGCCCGAGTAGCTGGTACTAACAGATATAATCGGCGGATCGATAGAAGGGAAATCCCGGATACCCAAAAAGGTATAACCTATAATACCGAACACTACAATTACGATGGACATAACTGTAGCCAGTACGGGCCTTTTTATACTAACTGAGGATAAACTCATATACCAGGCTGCTTATTTTATTACTTTAATTATTTTCAACGGAACTTTAGGGCGCATCTGGATAATACCCGACACTACAACACTATCACCGGCTTTAAACCACTTACTATTTGTATTTTGGTAGCCGTACGCAAGTCGGTTTTTACCGGTTTGGCCAAAGCCTTGCCGTTATGATATACGTAAACTACACTGCTTTTCAAATCGGGCACTACGCATTCTGTAGGTACCATAATGGTTTTAGGTATTTGGTCAAGCTCAAGGTTTATTTTGGCAAAGCTGCCCGCGGTAAGTAAGCCTTTAGGGTTAGGGGCCTTAGCCCTAACAGTTAGGGTACGAGCTTACATCAATTGATGGTTCGATAGCATAAACTGCTGCTTTAAATTTTTCCTCGGAGCTGGGTATGGTAAAACTAACTTTAGTGCCTTTGCTAACCAACGGCAAATACTTCTCCGGGACAGAAAAGGTAACTTTCGCCGGATCGATATTTACCAGTGTCGCGATAGCGGTATTGGGCGACAAATAACCACCCGGACTTACATTACGCAAACCTATAGTGCCGGAGAATGGTGCCCGAACTTCGGTTTTTGCTATTTGTGCCTTTAAAACATCGCTTTGCGCCAGTAAAGTATTAAGCCCGGTAAGCGATGTGTCATACTCCTGCTGGCTTATGGCTTCTTTCTGTAATAGAATTTTATTACGGTTCTCATTTTGCTTAGCCGGGGCTACCTGGTATTGATTTTGTTTTAAAGCAGCTACCTGATCCTTATCATAAACCTTAACTAATAGCTGGCCCTTTTTTACGTGGCTGCCTTCGGTAAAGTATATGCCGGTGATATTACCTGCGGTCTCGCTTACCAGGCTTACCTTTTCGTTGGCATCTATTGTTCCGGTTATATCAATATTATTATCAAGCGTAGTATCTTTAACTATCATCAGCCTTACCGATACGGGGCCGTTACGTCCTTTGCCCTTACCGCCTTTACCTTTGGTATCGGCCGCGCTTATTTTTTGGCCTTGGCGCTAAAAAATTTGTTGTAAACTAAAGCGCCGACCACTATTGCCAGCAAAATGTATATAATATACCCGGTTTTCATATCCTGATAATAATTAGCTAATTGTGGTTTTTGTATTTTTAAATTCTACTAAGTTGATTTTCATTTTATTTAAAACGCTTTCAAATATTTGCATATCATTGGCAGATATGTCTTTGGCAGCGCTGCGGTTCATATGTTCAAAAGCCTCAATTATATGCGGCACCGCTTTTTTAGCTTTAGCTGTTACACCTAATAAATGCTGTCTCCTGTCGTCGGGGTTTATTTGGCGATAAACAAAACCTTTATCGGTAAGCGTATCAATAATTTTTACGATGATGGACTTATCTTTACCCAATTTTTCGGCGAGGGCCTTTTGGGTGAGCTCGCCATCGTGATAATAAATTACTGTTAAAGGGTAATAATACCGGTCTATATCCGGTGCTGCATATGGGTGCTCAATACAGCCAGGTATGCTTTACCCAAAACATTAAGCTTGCGCGATATTGGTTCTATTACCTTCCCTTTCATAAGCAGATTGTAAAAGTAAACGGTTATGAAAGTTAATAGTTGCATGTATCAACCATTTTACAACAAGTTTTGATAATGAAATATCAGGCTAAACAGCAAAATTTTATACCTTGCAGCTATGAAAAAAATTAAATTATCAGTTATTTTTTCTTTAATCCTATTTTTTATGGCTACCACCGGTAATGCTGCAGATAGTGCTGGCATAACTTATACTGTATCTTTTCCTGAAGCACAAGCGCATTACGCTGATGTAGAAATGAAGATAACCGGATTAAAACAAAATACTTTAGAGCTAAAAATGCCGGTTTGGACACCGGGATCTTATCTTATCCGCGAGTTTGAGCGCAACATAGAAACATTGACTGTTACGGCCAATGGTAAAGAAATCACTACAACTAAAACACGCAAAAACATCTGGCAGCTTAACACTACCGGTATTACAGACCTTACTGTAAAATATCGTGTGTATGCTTTCGAGATCTCGGTACGTACCAGTTTTATCGATGCTAAACATGGTTTCCTTTCATCGCCTGATATTTTTATTTACCCGGGCAATATGCTGCATGCACCGTCAACTATCCATATTATACCTTATAAAGGGTGGACCAGCGTATCAACCAGTTTAGAGAAAGTAAATGGCGATAGCTTTACCCGCTACTCGCCCAATTATGATATCCTGTTTGATTCGCCTATTGAGGTTGGTAACCCGGGGACGTTTTTGGTTTTAATGTAGGCGGCGTAGCTTACGAAGTTGCCATGGTTGGCGGCGGCAGTTATGATAAGGATCGCCTTAAAAAGACCTGGCCAAAGTTATTGAGCAGGAAGTAGCTATTTTTGGCGAAAACCCTAACAAGCATTATACCTTTATTGTACATAATTATTTAAAGGGAGGCGGAGGTCTTGAGCATTTAAGCTCGACCGTATTAGGCGCCTCGCGCGAGACTTATGCTACAGACAATGGTTATGAAAACTTTTTAAGCCTTGCCGCACATGAGCATTTTCATTTATGGAACGTTAAGCGCCTGCGCCCTATTGTGTTAGGTCCGTTTGATTATGATAATGAGAATTATACCACTAATTTATGGATAGCCGAAGGCTTTACCGCTTATTACCGGGATATCATTGTACGCCGTACACAGTTATACACGCCTGATAATTATTTAAATGTTTTAGCCACCGAGATAAACCAGCTGGAAAACCAGCCGGGTGTTAAATTTCAAAGCCTGTCGGCATCAAGTTATGATGCCCGGATTAAGGCTTACAGGCCTAATGAAAATTCGGCAAACAGCACCATATCTTATTACACCAAGGGCGCATTGGTGGCCTTACTGCTTGACCTGGAGATCATCAATGCTACCAAAGGCAGAAGCTCGTTAGATGATGTGATGAAATACATGTATAACGAATATTACAAAGCAAAAGGCCGTGGCTATACCGATGCCGAGTTTAAACAAGCCCTTGAAAAATTTGCCGGCAAAAATCTTGATCAATTTTATGCTGATTACATTAATGGCCTGACACCAATAGATTATAATAAATACGTGGCTTATGCAGGTTATAAAATAACCGACGAGTTGGCAGGCAGTAACGACGCTGCTTTAGGCATAACCCGTTATCCGGGCATCCCAAGGGTTATAGTAACGGGCGTAGTGCGCAATAGCTCGGCACGGGTGGATGGTATAAATGTTAATGATGAAATAGTTGCTATTGACGGCGCAACCGTACCAGAAACCGGCGATTTGATAGCCGGCAAAAAACCGGGAGATAAAATTATGGTAACCCTAATACGCGATGGTTTAAAGCAAACCCTGCCTGTTACTTTACTTAAAAGCAACAAAGTAAAATACAAATTTGAAGAGCTGCCGAATGTTAATGCGCAGCAATTAACCGTACGGAAGAAATGGTTGACACTAAAGTAAGATTGTCGCCATATAAACCAATCAATCTTAAAACAAAAAGCCGCGCTAACAATAGCGCGGCTTTTATTTATCTAATATTTAATTAGAGTGCGGTTGGCCTGCGGATTAAGCCTAATAATAAGGCAATAACAGCAATTACCAGCAATACGTGGATAATACCACCTGCCGAATATAGAAAGAAACCTAACGCCCATCCTATTACCAGGATAACCGCTATAATATACAATAGTGAGTTCATAGTTTTTTGTTTTTAGTTAATGTTTTCATAGATATAAGTATAATATCTAATCAGGGTGAAATGTTTTAGCGTTTTTTTAAATAACAAGCCGCTTTATAAAAAGCGGCTTGTTATTAGTTATTCTTTTTCAGTACTGGCTGATTGATTTATACCGCTGGTAGCGATCTGGGTCAACAGGCTATCGCAGTTCTTTTCTTCGCCTAAAGTAGCTTCTAAAAGTTCGACAGCGTCATTATAACCTAACACGCCGGCCGGGGTTCTTAATGTACCGTATGATGCAATTTCATAGTGCTCAATTTTTTGAGCGGCTGATATGATGCCGGCATCGCGGGTAACGCTTCCGTCTTCTGTTTCTTCAACAATTTCATCGCCCTCTTTTAACAGGCCTTCCATTGCTTCGCATTTTACAGCTACAGCTTTTTCGTCTATCGAGCTAAATACTTCTTCTAAACGGCTGATGTGATTATCTGTTTCTGTTTTGTGGGTTAAAATTGCCTCACGTAACTCATCAGAGGTTGCCGCTTTTGCCATTTTTGGCAGAGCTTTGGCTAAATGTTTTTCGGCCCAGTAAATGTCTTTTAATTCGTCAAGAAACAGTTCGTTTAAAGCTGATTCTGTTACATCTGATGTCTGTTCAGGTGCTTTTGATTTTGTGGCCGGCGCTTTTTTAGCCGGAGATTTTGTTGTAGTTGCCATGGTAGATATGTTTTTAGTTTTTCTGTTATGAGAATTACAAACCCAGTGCCACTACTTGCTAATTAATTGAATTTATTAATTACTAACTAATTTTTAAGTATAAAAATATTTATTAAGCCAGATTAAATTTATGTGCTAACTGTTGTGATTATTAAACACTATGTATCTAAATCAGTAATTGATTATGCTCCTTTTTTAGTTTTCAAACTTTCCATCAATTGATCATAAAGATCCGTACCTGATGTTTTATGCGGCTTCATTTTTTTAACGGTAGCGCGTTTGCCTTTTGATTTGGCTTCGATGATTTTCAACAGCGAATCATTATACTCATCTTTAAATTTGGATACATCAAACTTTTCTGAATACTGGTCTATCAGTGCAAGCCCCATATCCAGTTCTCTTTTACTGATGTCCATATCTTTGGCTATTTCCGTGTCCTCGGTATCGCGGATTTGCTGCCCAAAACGAATGCGGGTGACTACCAGTACATTTTTAACGGGGTGCACAATGCAAAGGCTTTCGGTACTGCGCAGTACAAAGCGGGCAAGGCCCGCTTTTTTGATTTGATGAGTGCCTGTAATAATAGGCCGTAAGCTTTGTTATTTTTGGTATCGGGTTCGGTGTAGTATGATGTTTCGTAAAACATGGGGTTAACCTCATCAACATCAACAAAACTTTCAATAGTAATGACTTTACTTTTTTCTGGAGCGGCATCTTCAAAATCATGCTCATCCATGATCACGTACTCATCATCTACTTTATAGCCCTTTACTATTTTATCAAAAGGCACTTCTTTTTTGTATGCTCGTTTACGCGTTGGTAACGGATGCGCGAATGATCGCGGCTATCCAGCATATCAAAATCAAGCGAAGTAGTTTGTACGGCCGAGAACAGCTTTACAGGGATGCTCACCAAACCAAAACCAATTGAACCTTTCCAGATAGATCTCATAGCTAAATATTTATATAGCTATAACTTAAAAAAAAGCTAAAGGGTTTTAACGGGCTGTATTGTTTGGCAGCTACAGCATCTTCCCTATCGTATTATCAAAACCTTTTTGGCATAAACCTTTGCGCCCAGCATAGCTTTTAATATATACGTACCCGGCGGTAAATTACCTACATTAATTACCGTGCTAAAGTTACCTGCCGCCGCGGCCTGGGTTTTAGTGTAAGCTACACTGCCATTACTCCTTATTAACGATAATGTTAGCTCATTAGCGGTTTTGGCCACAAAAACTACGTTTAATTGCTTGCTTGCGGGTTCAGGGAAGGTAACCAGCTTAATATCGGTATCTGTACCGGGATGAAGCGCTATAACCGCGTACGCAAAATTATCTGACGGTACCGCACAGCCCGTACTTGTTGTGGCAGTTACCTTGTAATTACCACTTTGCAGCGCGTCGTAAGTCTTACCGGTTGCGCCCTCAATTATATTACCATCCAAATACCACTGGTTGCCTGTTGAAAAACTGGAAGTTAACGTAGTACCGGCTTGGGTTATTGTTGGTTTGGACAGGCTTACCGGTAATCGTGCAACTGATGCGCAACCCGCGCTTTTTAACTTGATATCATACAGGTAGTAATAAAACTGCCGGTAATAAGTAGTGTCGGTACCGGTAGCAGGCACAGCATCATTACGTTCAATGCTAAACAAATTACCCACTTTAAACGGGTAACCCGTTACGCCGGTATTGTTACGAAATAAAGTAACAGTAGCGTCGTAAACCGGGGTTATGGTGTAGTTGCCGGCTGCCGGTAATAAAAGGTTAAGGTTATAAACCCTTCCCTGATCGTTAGGATCATCAGTTAGCGCGCCGGCGGCAGGATTACTGCGCGTAGCAGCAGCGTTTATGGTTGTAGTGGCTACAATTTGCCCGTTTGCATTAGTAACATTAAAAGTTATTACTCCCGGGTTTCCAATGTACAATCGCGCGCTTTGAATGATCATCGGTACCGCCGTGTAAACATTTATAGCCGGCGAAAACTGGTTATACCCGCCACCCGAAAAAACATTTTTAGTGGCAGGGCCAACCGTACCGGTAAAATCATTAAGGCCGGCATAATAAGTATCATTAACCGGCGCTACCGTAGTTTTTACAGACGAGCCATAAGCAATTGGCAAAGCGTCGGCGATGTTTTTATACCAGAACAAAGTACCGTCGCCGCTGCCTGATAGTTGATACTGGTTATTATTTATACAATAGTACGCACTTAAGCTAAGCGGTGCCCCGGGAGTGGTTATAACCGCGGTCTGCGAAACCTGATTATTACCGGCAATAGGGTCATTTGCCAAGGCGGTAGCAGCGGTGACAGTATAAGTTGCGCCTGAAGTAAAGTTAAAGGTGTTGCTAAGCGTAAAATTATCCTCCTGCAACGGGGTAAGTGTTGCTGTATAAGTTTCGCTTATGGTAGTTACTGTATTATCAGCCGCCGTTATAGTAACCGTTACCGGGATGTTTGTAATTGCCGCCCCACCATAATTTTTTATAGTTACGGTAATAGCGGTATTACCATTACAGGTACCTGTTGCCAGCGGGTTAACAATAGCTTTTATACCGGCATCGGTACTGGTTTTATTGAATATCACCCTGTAATCCCGGGTTTCGCCTTTTGCATAGGTGCCGCAGGGCTGTATAGTTGTAGCGTCGTTGGTTTCAGTTAATACCACGCGCATTAAACTATAATTGCCGGGGATAACCGTAGTGGGCACGGTAATATTAGTACTATAGGTACCCGTAGCGTTTATAATATTGGTAGTGGCAACCAGCTCGCCGGCATCAAAAATGCCGTTACCGTCCCAATCAATAAATATTTTAGCTGCCTTATTAAAATTAGCCCCGCAGGTACCCAAAGTAATACTCAGCGGGTAAGTTTTGCCTTGCTCTAACTGGGCGGTCAGGTTGGTATAATCACTGTAAGAAGTACAGCCTGTAGCGGGTGTATTGTTAATGTTTGATAGGGTAAGATTATTAACTCTCGAGTCGGCTGTTGATGCAGGTGCCGAGGCGCAATAAGGCGCACCGCCAACGCCCGTAACTATTAACGAATAAGGCTGTGAGCCCGATTGTAACGTACCCTTATGCGACACTACGATGGTATAACTTTTACCGGGAGTGGCGTTAGCAATAAATACCTGCTCAATATTATCCCGAATGTTATCGCCCTTTGTTGCCGCGACTGATGGATTCAACACATCTAACACCCATGGCGCATTAACTGTTGAGCCATCATTTACCCGCACATCAAGATCGTTAACTAATTTTGGGGTGCGGCTATTAATTACACCATCAGTCGTTGCTGTACCCTGTGGGTCTGTCCATGCTATGGTAGCCACTAAGGGCCCGCTGCCCGATGCAAGTATGGTAAGCGTTTGGGGTTGCCCTTGTAACAGTGTACTTTCCTTAATTAAGCTTTTGGTGTTATTATCGGTAATTACCTGCGTGGCTTTTGGCATATTTAGCAATCCCCAGCCATAAATATAATCAGGGCCAACGTTTCCGGCATCAATTGCGGTATGGCAGGCCAGGGCCTTTAAAGTAGCCGAGCGCATAAACGCGCCGCTGTTTTTTTGAGCGTAATACTCCTGCAATAAAAGTAACGAGCCTGTAACATTTGGCGCGGCAAAGGATGTACCATCCTCTGCGCTGTAAGCTGTAGCGCTGGTGCTGCTGGTTGATAAAACGTTCACACCGTTGGCCACAACATCCGGTTTAATACGGCCATCATCCGTAGGGCCAATGCTGCTGAAGGATGCTATTTTAATATCGGTACTGCTGGCTGGGCCATTTGGTAATGGATTTACCGCGCCCACGGTTAATATATTTTTTGCTGTAGCTGTTGTGGGTATAATGTCATAGCCCGTATTGCTGCTTATGGTTGCGGGGCGCGGGCCTTTATTGATAAAGGTGGGATTGGTGCGGCTTGTATATCCGTAATAGGTTGACCCAACTGCCGGCCCGCCATATGCCCGGTTATTACCCGATGATGTAACAATTAAATAATAGGGCGCATTATAGGCTATTTTATCATACGCAGAAGTGCGTGTATCATAAAATCCAAATGTATAGTCGACGGTGTCACCCGGTAAACCATACCACTCCCATCTTGACTGGATATCATTAAAATCCCATCCTGCTACATCGCCATATGAGTGATTAGAAAGCAACAAGGTTGATGCAGCGCGGCTCATTTCGGTTACATCATTATTAAAATCATAGGATGAAAGGGTATTCATGTTATAGGCCATCCCCTGCGCAGCGGCATATATACCTTTTGATATCAATACACCCGCAACGTGGGTAGAGTGGTCTGCAACTGTTGCAGTATCCTTAAGCGATATGGCTTTGCCGGCAAATTCTGGTGTGCTTTATAAACCCAGCCACCATCCCACATAGCCAATTTATTATTCAAAAAAGTGCTTGATCCGGTTAAACTGAGTCCGGTAGTACCTCCGGGCTGTACCTGGTTAGTACCGGTAGTAGCCTGCGATGGCGTGTTGCCATGTGTGGTTAAGTATTTGGGGAACCCAAGGTTATTTAAGCCTTGCAAAGCTACCACGCCGCCATTACGGGTGCGCCTGTTAGTTATCCATCCGCGTGAGAAAGCTTGTGAAAAAGCCCGCTGGTGACTTTTTTGATAGGATGTATCAGCTACCGAAGAAATGTTATTAAGCGCTTTTTTTTTGGCATCTGTAACTAATATTTGCTGCCCGGAAACCTGGCACGCAATTATCATCAAAAAACACAAAATCGCCCCGCGGTAAGCTTTATTCATATATCTTTTAAAAATTGCGTTTAGGTTATAAAATAACTAAACAAGTTTCAACATTTTAAATCATTTAATATAATTTTTTAGTCTAAACGACTACTTTTTATCGATGAAATTTTAATTGCCTGTTAAACACAACATGTTTAAACAAAACCGGAGTAAGATAAATTGCCCCATAATCAATAACTGTCACGCTTTTTGACAAGCGAATATTCATCTCATTGAGTGTAAAATATTCCCCAATATGGGGTATATTTTTCTACGCGTTAATTTACTTTTTCAAGAGAACAAAACTACGCCGGTAAAATCACTCACGAATAGCTCAGTACTAAGGCATTAAGTACTAAAAAGCACTAATAGCATAATTTTTGCTTCAGTGTGGGGAAATAGCAGCGCACAGTTGAAAAAACTATTGGTTAAATATTTAATTTCCACATTACTTATTATTAGCTGCTTTGCTAATACCAACAATACTTTTGGGCAAACGGTAAATATTACCAGTGCAAACAGTATCAGCACTAATGGTATTACCGCAGGCTCACTAGTACGCGGGCAAACAAATGTTGTATTATTTGGTTTCAACGTAGCTGTTTCCGGTGGCAATGTTAATTTTACAGCTTTTACCCTAAATGGCGGCGTAGGTGGATTATTTACCAATGGCCGGTTATATAAAACACCGGCACATGGTTCAACTTTTGCCAGCGCTACTATCGTAGCTGGCGCCTCTGTTTCTATCGTTAACAATAATCCGCAGATCCAGTCAATCAATGAAAGTATAAATAATACCGATTATACTTATTTTGTTGTTGCCGATCTGCTCCCCAGCTATGGAACATTACCTAATACCGTTCAATACAGTTTTGGCCCGGCAAATTGGTCATACAGTGCAAGCTTTAACGGGGTAAGCTTTTCATGTATAAATCCAACAGTTACATTTGCACCAAATACAACCGGTGTAAACGCGTCATCAAGCCTGTACTACGGGCAAACAAGCGTTGTATTAATGGGGGTTGATGTAAGTATTAGTGGTGGTACGGCTACTACAACAAGTGCTTTCTTACATTTTTCGACAACTACCGCTAATCCATTCTTATATTTTCCGGCCGCAAATATTGAAATATGGCGATCTACTTCCGGTTCCTTTGCTACCGCATCAAAAATAACTGCGACTATTAATCAAGCCCCGAACACTATCACAGCAGATCTGGGTGGCAACGTTACAATAAACGCAGGAACAACACTTACGTATTATTTAGTTGCTAATTTTACAGGCTCAACTACGGGGCCTCCTTCATCATTTACAGTTGATTTTATTAAGCTATATAGTAACAACGGCGGAACCACCTATACTAACGCATCAGCAACCACCAGTAAAACTTATACGCTTACAGCAGGCTCTGCCACTTTTACAAATAATAATTTCACATCCAGCGGTATAACAGGCGGTAATATATCATACGGACAAACCGGTATTGTGCTTTTTAGCTTTGGCGTAAGTGTGCAAGCTAATGCAACTATTTCAAGTATGTACATTCCTTGTACTACTAATATGGGGCAGTATTTAAATAATACAACCGCTAAGTTATACCGTTCTACAACAACAAGTTTCGCTAATGCTACCGTTGTTTCGGGTGCAATTTTTAACTATAATGGCGGAGTAAGCGGCGTACCTATAACAGGGCTTAGTGAGGCATTTACGGCAGCCTCGCCAGCTACGTATTACTATTTTATAGTTGCAGACCTTAACGCCACTGCCAGTTTCCCAACGCCATTAACTTTTAATTTCAGCCTATCAAGCGGGCAATCTACAGCAGCCCTTACAGCTACAAACGGAAGTACATATAACAGCGGCAGCACAATAACCGGCCAATCTTTTAGTATTGTTACTACTTATGACTGGGTGGGGAAATACGGCAGCAGCTGGACAGATCTGCGTAATTTTAACCCTTTTAATAGTGGGGCTGATGTTACTACCTTACCTGATGCTACTATTACAGTTTTAGTTGGTGTAAATAAAGCATTTACAACTGCACCAATAATTCCGGGTACAACAATAGGTGGCTTGTCTATAAAGATGCAACCGTAACAATTACCGGCGGCACTGTTACGGTAGTTAAAAATTTAAATATAAGCGGCACCACATCAACAATTACCGGTGCTAATGACTTATCTGTGGGCGGCGACCTTATTAATCCTTCAGGTTCGACGCTGCAATTAACGGGCAGTGGTGCAGTATCTATAGGAGGCATTACCACTAATTCAGGTACAATAACAAAATCAGCTACCGGCAATACCACCTTTACCGGCATAGTAACCAATGCACTTACGGGCACTATCAATCAAAGCGCTACAAGTGGTACCATGACCTTTGATGCTGCTGCGGGGCAGGCTAATTTGGGCACTATAAATCAAACCAGCGGTGGCAATATTGTTTTTTCTGGGGCGCTGAATAATAGCGGCTCTATTTTACAATCAAACACAGGCACAGGCACGCTGGGTGTTACCGGTGTATTAACTAATTCTGGTACTATAACAAAAAGCGGTACCGGTGCATTTACGTTTACCGCCACCGGCGCAACCAACAGTTCGGCAGGTACCATAACAAATGGCAATGCAACAGGAGGGATAAATTTCACTAACAGCTTTGACAATTCGGGCGCTTTAAAACCAACCACCGGCCCTGTTACAGTAAATGGTATATTCACCAATACTTCTACCGGGGTTGTTACAATTGGTTCCGGTACGCTTACTCTTAATTCTACCACCCCATCCAACGCTGGAACAATTACAAGCACCGGCTTAATTGATATCAATGGTAGTACCTCATTCACCAATAGCGGCACTATTAATATAACAAGTGGTACAACTACCATTTCAAGCCCTACTTTCACCAATACGTCTGCAGGAATATTTACTTCGGCCGGCAATGTAAACTTTGATGGAGCCATCGCTCAAGCTATAAATAATAACAACACCTCAACTGCTATCATTTTTAAAGACCTGGTTTTAAGCGGTGGCGCATTTACAAAAACATTAGGCGGCACCGGCAAATTCAGGATATCAAGTACAGGTTCAATAGAATTTACCACTCCAAACACCATACTTGCGGCAGGCACAGCAATACTAACATTAAGCTCGGATGCCAACGGGTCATCAACTGTAAAAACACTATTAGCAGGCAATAGCATTACAGGCACAGTAAATGTTGAGCGATATTTAACGGGTGGTGATAGTTATAGCCGTGGTTACCGCTTGTTATCGTCACCTGTTTCAGTATCAAACAGCAGTTTAATACTCCCGAATTTAAGCTATATAAAAACTCTGCTTATTTATCAGGTACCGGTGGTACCACCAATGGATTTGATGTTACCGGTAACCCAACCTTATATTTTTACCGCGAAAACTTAAAGCCAAGCAGCGCTAATTTTACAGCCGGGAATTTCCGCGGTGTCAGTAAAATAAATACCGGTTCATCTTTTACAATTGATGGTGATCCGGGTACATTTAGTTTGCCGGCGGGTAATGGCTTCTTATTCTTTTTCAGAGGTAACCGTGCAACAAATGCAAGTACTTCAATAACCGCAATTGCCGACCCGGTTACACTAACATCAACCGGATATTTGAACCAGGAGACATTACTGTTAATCACTGGACAGGGGCCGCTTCAAGCGGAAAATTACTTTACACTAATACTTCAGGTAATAATTTAATACGTGGCTATAATCTGGTAGGAAACCCTTACGCAAGTTCTATCGACTGGGACAAGGTTAATCAAAATCATGTAAGCAACACTGGTAACATTATGTACATATATAATCCTAAGTTAAAGGTTTATGCTACCTATATTGCGGGCCTTGGTGGTGTGGGTAGTAATTTTACAGGACTAACGGGCACGGCTAATATTATACCCAGCGGACAAGGATTTTTTGTAGTTGCTCAAAATCAAAATGCCTCTATTACTTTTTCAGAGGATGATAAGGTTTCATCACAAGTTACCGCATCAGACTTATCATTAGCTTCAGCTGCTGACTCTTTAGATGTGCCGCGTTATTTGCGTGTACAGTTATTTAAAGATTCATTAAATCAGGAAGATGCGCTTGTGTTTTTTAAAAATAGTACTCAGGCAACTTACAGCGTAACTGAGGATGCTAAATATTTAAAAGGCAATAGCCCGGTAAATATCTCTACCCAATCAAGTGACAATGTTAGCCTTGCGATTAACCAACAGGCGTTTCCGCAAAAACGTCAACTTATACCTTTAAATGTGACCATTACCAGTAACGGCACTTATAAATTAAGGATGCCCGAGGTAAAAAACATTCCCTTAATGTATGATGTATGGTTGTTGGATAGATATAAAAAAGATTCGCTGGATATCAAACACAATCCAAGTTACAGCTTTATTGCCAATGTGGCCGATACCAATAGCTTTGGTTCAAAACGATTTACCCCGGTGTTACGCCCCAATCCATCGTTAACGGTACATTTATTAAACTTCACCGGCACAAAAACAGCTACGCAGGTTAAATTAACCTGGACGGCAGAAAATGAATCATCATACACACGATATATCCTTGAGCGTAGTATTGATGGTGGTAAAAAGTTCAGCACCCTTGATTCTTTAACATCAGCTAACCCGGGTGTTTATAATGATCTGGATCCAAATCCTGTTAAAGGGCAAAACCTATATCGTTTAAAACAAATAGACCTAACAGGGAATATTTCTTATTCGAGCATTATACCGGTAATGTATGCCGACAATGTTGTAAATAATATTACAGCCAATTTGATAAGTGTATACCCTAATCCGGTTAAATCAATGTTAAACTTAACTGTAACACCGGCTACTACCGCGACCGCCAATTATAAAATTACCATAACAAATACTACAGGTAGTTTGATAAAATCATCAACATCAAATAATCCCACCTGGCAAGGGGATGTTAGCGCTTTGTCGCCAGGGGACTTATTTCATTCAAGTAACAAATATTATATCTAATACAGTAACCGGCAAAAGCACCTTTATTAAAATGTAACCAAGAGTTACACCTATTGGCTGTAAAGACCAAATAGTACACAACCTTATATGATAAAAAAATCAATACTCACTTTATTATTTTTAGTTATAAATACAACTATACTGCTAGCTCAGGGCCCGTTACCCGGAGGCGACTGTTCAGATCCTGATGACCCGGCTTGCATGCCTATTGATAATGGCGTTATTATTTTTGCTATTGGTGCTTTGATAGTTACTACATTATACTTGCGCCGCAAGCAAATAATAAGTATTAATAGTTAAAATAGTTGTCAATAATATTATTTTCAAAGCATTAATTAATTTAAACTACTTGTTTTAATATGTATTCTTTTTATCGGCTTCCGGCCTTTCTTTTTCGTTTTACTATCGTTAAAAAGCCCGGCCACAGCAACTGTAACACCAGCAAGCCAGGGCACAGGCATTTCTGCGGATAAATCTTCTGGTAGCGGCGCTGCAGCTTTTACTGCGCTTGGTGATATTGTAATTAGCAGTGGTGCAGCAGCCGATTTTACCATCGGTACTAATGTGACGCTGGTTCTTACGGCACCGGCAAATTGGCAATTTCAAGCCGGCGCAGGGGCAGCAACTGGGGCAGGTAACATAAGTGTAAGTTCTACGGTTGTAACCGGTACAACTATTACCATTACTTATACAGCCGGTGCAAACCTTACAGGAAATAAAATAACCATAAGCGGCCTATTAGTGCAAGCTACGGCTCAAACCGTTTTAGCATCAGCAAATATAGTTCGCAGCGCTACCAGCACAGGTAGTATTGCCGGGGTTTCGGGGAGTACAAATTTTGGCTCGTTATCACAGATAGGCGGTGCGTATGTAAAATTACAATTATTATTACCCGGCGAAACGGCTGCACCAGCAACAGTTTCCGGTAAAACAGGCACTCCAAACACCCCTGTAGCAGGTACTCAATTTAACGTTATTGTAAACGCTGTTGATGCTAACTGGAACGTAACAGCAAGTACCAATACAATAGCCATTACCGCATCAAACTTAAATGTTACTTTGCCCGCCAATGCTGCTTTAGTAGCAGGCACAAAAATTTTGCTGTTACTTTAAAAACCGCAGGAGTGGCACAAACCATAACAGCTACTGATAATATCAGTACGCTTACCGCTACTTCACCTTCTGTAACACCAAATGCAGGCGCATTTAATAAAATGCAAATATTACTACCGGGTGAAAGCGCAGCACCCGGAACAACGCTGGGGAAAACAGGCACGCTGGCAGCCCGGGTAGCAGGCATATCATTTAATGTAATTGTAAACGCAGTTGATGCTAACTGGAATTTGGTTGCCTCTGTTACAGACGTGGCACACCGGCATCAAGCGATGCAAACGCTGTACTACCTGCTGACGCAGCACTTGTAGCAGGCACCCAAACCTTTAATGTAACTTTAAAAACAGCAGCATCCAAAACAATTACGGCAAGCGATGTTACCACACCTGCCAGGGACAGCTAACACAAGCACGCCGGTTGTAGTAGGCAGTGCTGCGTTTGTAAAAATGCAAATACTTATGCCCGGCGAAACTGCTGCACCCGGATCTGCCACCGGAAAAACCGGTACACCAACAGCCCGTACGGCCGGAACCGCATTTACAATAATAGTAAACGCTGTTGATGCCTATTGGAACAAAGTACCAACCGTTACTGATATGGTACACATTGCAACAACCGATGCTAATGGCGTGGTACCTGCAGACATAGCCCTTGCTAACGGTACAATGACTTTTACTAATAAAGTTACCTTAAAGACACCCGTTACAACTACAACTATAACAGTTACTGATGTAACCGACGGTGCAAAAACGGCTGACACCAGCCCCGCGCTTACGGTTAATGTCGGCGCATTTGTTAAACTTCAAATTTTATTAACTGGCGAAACTGCCGCGCCGGGAACAACTGCAGGTAAAACTGGTACACCAACTGCACAGGTTGCAGGTGCAACCATAAACGTTACTGTAAACGCTGTAGATAATGTTTGGAATGTAATTACCAGCGCTACAGACGTTGTACATTTTGCCTCCACCGATGTAAACGCTGATCTTCCCGCAAACACAGCATTAGTTGGAGGTACTATAAATTTAACTGCTACTGTTAAAACAGCTGGCTCAAGAACAATTACGGTCACTGACGTTACCAATCCTGCTAAAACTAATAATACAAGCGGATCTGTTACAGTATCAGCAGGAGCTTTTGTTAAATTACAATTATTGTTACCCGGCGAAACAGCTGCGGCAGGCACAGCTACCGGAAAAACGGGTACACCAAGTGTTGCATCGGCGGGTACTCCCTTAGCCGTAACGGTAAACGCAGTAGACGCGTATTGGAATAAAAAGTAACATCCGTTACAGATTTTGTACAGTTTACAACAACGGATGGCAATGGCGTAATGCCTGCTAACACACAATTAGCGTTAGGAACAAAAAGTTTTACGACTACTAATGGCCCTAATTTAAAAACACCGGGGATACAAACTATTACCGTTGCTGATTTTACCGACGGCGCAAAAACGGCTAATACCAGCCCGTCAATAACAGTAAATGTTGGTGGCTTTACTAAATTACAGCTGCTATTACCCGGCGAAAACGCCGCGCCAGGTACAACTACGGGTAAAACCGGTACACCTACTACTCCTGTAGCAGGCACACCAATTACACTTACGGTAAATGCGGTTGATGCTGCACGGAATGTGGTAACCACTGCTACAGATGTAGTTAATATTTCCTCGAATGACATTAACGCGGTTTTACCAGCAAATGCAGCACTGGTTTCGGGCACAAAGACTTTTAGTTTCACATTTAGAACAGCTACTACTACCCGTACTATTACTGCTACTGACGTTACTAATGGTGCAAAATTATCAGTGCCAATCCTTCTATGACGGTTGCCGCCGGCGTTATATACACAGCTTCAGGTATTACTTCCCAGCGAATCTGCTGCGCCGGGCACCATTGACGGAAAGTCAGGTACAGCTAGCCCGCCAGCCCGGGGTACCGCTTTTAACATAATAGCTTAATGCCTGCTTCAATCTGGTTAGTTCAATAACACATACAGTAACCATTACATCCACAGATGCGGGCGCCACCTTACCGACACCAACCGCTTTGGTAAACGGCACAAAACAACTAAACGTAAAAATTAGTTTACATCGGTAATTACATTCCATTGCATTGCTGATACTGTAACAGATCCGCTTGTATTATTAGTTTTAGCTTGGTACCATTGCGTTTACAGTAACGTTTATGGTTGCACCTGCAACCTGTGCAGTAAGTGTACCAGTTTTACCTGCAGTTGTTCCCGGCGCGCAGTTTCGCCAGTTAATAAAATTTGAAGTTTAACAAATGCGCCGACATTAACCGTAAGCGCGGGGCTGGTGTCAGCCGTTTTTGCACCGTCGATTACATCAGTAATGTTATAGTTGTAGTTGTAACGGGTGTCTTTAAGGTAACTTTATTAGTAAAAGTCATTGTACCGTTAGCAAGGGCTATGTCTGCAGGTACCACGCCATTAGCATCGGTTGTTGCAATGTGTACCATATCAGTAACGGTTGGTACTTTGTTCCAATAGGCATCAACAGCGTTTACTATTATTGTAAATGCGGTTCCGGCCGTACGGGCTGTTGGTGTACCGGTTTTCCGGTGGCAGATCCGGGTGCAGCAGTTTCGCCGGGCATAAGTATTTGCATTTTTACAAACGCAGCACTGCCTACTACAACCGGCGTGCTTGTGTTAATAACCTGGCAGGTGTGGTAACATCGCTTGCCGTAATTGTTTTTGGATGCTGCTGTTTTTAAAGTTACATTAAAGGTTTGGGTGCCTGCTACAAGTGCTGCGTCAGCAGGTAGTACAGCGTTTGCATCGCTTGATGCCAGGTGTGCCACGTCTGTAACAGAGGCAACCAAATTCAGTTAGCATCAACTGCGTTTACAATTACATTAAATGATATGCCTGCTACCTGGGCTGCCAGCGTGCCTGTTTTTCCCCAGCGTTGTTCCAGGTGCTGCGCTTTCACCGGTAGTAATATTTGCATTTTATTAAATGCGCCTGCATTTGGTGTTACAGAAGGTGAAGTAGCGGTAAGCGTACTGATATTATCAGTAGCTGTTATGGTTTGTGCCACTCCTGCGGTTTTTAAAGTAACAGCAAAAATTTTTGTGCCTGCTACTAAAGCAGCATTGGCGGGCAAAGTAACATTTAAGTTTGATGCGGTAATGGCTATTGTATTGGTACTTGCTGTTACGTTCCAGTTAGCATCAACAGCGTTTACAATAACGTTAAATTGAGTACCTGCTACAGGGGTGTTTGGAGTGCCTGTTTTACCGGAAACTGTTGCTGGTGCAGCCGTTTCGCCGGGTAATAATAATTGTAATTTTACATACGCACCGCCTATCTGTGATAACGAGCCAAAATTTGTACTCCCCGAAACCCCGGCAATACTACCTGTGCTGGTAGCGCTGCGAACTATATTGCTGATGCTAAAACGGTTTGAGCCGTAGCTTGCACTAATAGGCCGCTTATGGTTATTTTATTTCCTGTAAGGTTTGCACCGGCTGTATAAGTAATGGTAATAGTTGTACCGGTTACAACCGTAGAACTTACACTTATGTTACCTGCCCCAGTTGCTGCCCCTGCGCCGGCTTGAAATTGCCAATTTGCCGGTGCCGTAAGAACCAGCGTCACATTAGTACCGATGGTAAAATCGGCTGCTGCACCACTGCTAATTACAATATCACCAAGCGCAGTAAAAGCTGCAGCGCCGCTACCAGAAGATTTATCCGCAGAAATGCCTGTGCCCTGGCTTGCTGGTGTTACAGTTGCTGTGGCCAGGCTTTTTAACGATAGTAAAACGAAAAAAGAAAGGCCGGAAGCCGATAAAAGAATACATATTAAAACAAGTAGTTTAAATTAATTAATGCTTTGAAAATAATATTATTGACAACTATTTTAACTATTAATACTTATTATTTGCTTGCGGCGCAAGTATAATGTAGTAACTATCAAAGCACCAATAGCAAAAATAATAACGCCATTATCAATAGGCATGCAAGCCGGGTCATCAGGATCTGAACAGTCGCCTCCGGGTAACGGGCCCTGAGCTAGCAGTATAGTTGTATTTATAACTAAAAATAATAAAGTGAGTATTGATTTTTTTATCATATAAGGTTGTGTACTATTTGGTCTTTACAGCCAATAGGTGTAACTCTTGGTTACATTTTAATAAAGGTGCTTTTGCCGGTTACTGTATTAGATATAATATTTGTTACTTGAATGAAATAAGTCCCTGGCGACAAAGCGCTAACATCCCCTTGCCAGGTGGGATTATTTGATGTTGATGATTTTATCAAACTACCTGTAGTATTTGTTATGGTAATTTTATAATTGGCGGTCGCGGTAGTAGCCGGTGTTACAGTTAAGTTTAACATTGATTTAACCGGATTAGGGTATACACTTATCAAATTGGCTGTAATATTATTTACAACATTGTCGGCATACATTACCGGTATAATGCTCGAATAAAAATATTCCCTGTTAGGTCTATTTGTTTTAAACGATATAGGTTTTGCCCTTTAACAGGATTTGGATCAGATCATTATAAACACCCAGGTTAGCTGATGTTAAAGAATCAAGGGTGCTGAACTTTTTACCACCATCAATACTACGCTCAAGGATATATCGTGTGTATGATGATTCATTTTCTGCCGTCCAGGTTAATTTAACCTGCGTAGCTCT
>NZ_JABFCR010000003.1:0-68573 GCF_013087555.1 Mucilaginibacter humi | reverse complement strand
GATCAACCATGGTATTAATGGTTTCTTTAACTGCAGGATCTCGCCGCGCACGTCAACCGTAATTTTTTGGATAAGTCGCCGTTGGCTATCGCGATGGATACATCGGCTATGTTACGCACCCTTCAGATCCCACCGGCCGTTAAGTTGGTCAACCATGGTATTGGGTTCTTTCAACATTTTATTTACCGAGTCGGTACCTGCGAATCCTTCCAGGTACCATCCACGCCCGGCACTCCACTCACGCCATTGGCCACCATCGTATTTATGGTGATGCCTAATTGCCCTTCAGATCCCACCCACCTCACGCGCCACCCGCGCGCCATCAACCATGGTATTAATGGTTTCTTTTGCTGCAGGATCTCGCAAAAATAACATTGCCAAAACAAAATAACGGGCATCGTTGTTTCCTACAAGCTATACCAATATATTGGACGTGCCGGTGATTTTTTAGTCTTTTTTCAATAACCACCTGTACAATAACTACGTATAAAATTACGTAGTAAATAACTACGCATACAATTAACCAGATTACCCGGCTTTTTTAAGCTGATACAGTTTAGTTTTTACAAATAGAGAATATATTGAGCAAATTTTTACGATCACAAAATAACCTAACCCCCAAAAATGAAGGACGATATTTTATTGAATGAAGTATCAGCCGGGACCGAAGTAACCGAACTTAATTCCCCTGATTCTCTTGACCTGAAAGAACTACTAAAAGTATTGTCGCTGGTAAAAAACGGCAGGCTTGATGTGCGTATGCCGGTAACCCGTGCAGGTATAAACGGCCGGATATGCGAGGTATTGAACGAGATTATTGACATGAACGAACGTTTTGTAGCCGAGATCTCCTCGGCCGAAAAAACGATCGGTAAAAAGGGTAACCTATCCAAGCGTATAGCCCTTACAGATGCAAAAGGCGAATGGGCCAACGGCGTAACCTCATTAAATAACCTGATTGAGGACCTTACCTCGCCGACATTAGAGATTGCCGGCATGATCAACTCAGTAGCCAATGGCGACCTTTCCAAGCACATCCCGCTGGAGATAAAGGGGCACCCGCTAAAAGGGGAATTTTGCGGATAGCCAAGGAATCAAACCAGATGCTTTCCAAACTGCAGTTATTTTCGATGGAAGTAACACGGGTGGCGCGGCAGGTAGGATCAGAAGGTAAGCTGGGCGAGCAGGCAAAAATTAAAGGTGTGGCCGGTGTTTGGGCCGAGCTTACGGATTCGGTGAACCAGATGGCGGGTAACCTTACCGCGCAGGTGCGTAACGTAGCGGCAGTAACCACAGCGGTGGCCAAGGGTGACCTTTCCCGCAAGATTACGGTTGAAGCCAAGGGCGAGATATTAGAACTTAAAAACACCATCAATACGATGGTGGATCAGCTTAACTCCTTCTCATCCGAAGTAACCCGGGTGGCGCTGGAAGTGGGTACCGAAGGTAAACTGGGCGGCCAGGCCAAAGTGCCGGGCGTTGCGGGTACCGGAAAGATTTAACAGACTCTGTAAACCGTATGGCGGGTAACCTTACCTCGCAGGTGCGTAACATTGCCGGGGTAACTACCGCGGTAGCTAATGGTGACCTTTCTAAAAGATAACAGTAGACGTAAAAGGCGAAATGCTGGAGTTGAAGAAAACCATTAATACCATGGTGGATCAGTTGAACTCGTTCGCCTCCGAAGTAACGCGGGTGGCGCTTGAAGTAGGTACCGAAGGTAAACTGGGTGGCCGGGCCAGGGTAAAAGGTGTCGGCGGGGTTTGGAAGGATCTGACCGATTCTGTAAACCAGATGGGTAGTAACCTTACCGACCAGGTACGTAACATAGCTGGGGTAACAACGGCGGTGGCAAAAGGCGATTTATCCCGGAAGATAACGGTGGATGCCAAAGGCGAGTTATTGGAGCTGAAGAATACGATCAATACGATGGTGGATCAGTTGAATTCCTTCTCATCCGAAGTAACGCGGGTGGCGCGTGAGGTGGGATCTGAAGGGCAATTGGGCGGGCAAGCCAATGTACCGGGTGTAGGTGGTACCGGAAAGATTTAACAGACTCTGTAAACCAGATGGCCGGCAACTTAACCGGCCAGGTGCGTAATATAGCCGAAGTAACCACCGCGGTGGCCAAGGGCGATTTATCTAAAAAAATAACGGTTGACGTGCAGGGCGAAATGCTGGAGCTAAAGATCACCATAAATACGATGGTGGATCAGCTCAACTCGTTCGGTTCGGAAGTAACACGGGTGGCACGTGAGGTGGGTTCGGAAGGGCAATTGGGTGGCCGGCCAATGTGCCTGGCGTAGGTGGTACCGGAAGGATTTAACCGACTCGGTAAACAAAATGGCGGATAACTTGACCTCGCAGGTACGTAACATTGCTGAGGTAACTACGGCGGTGGCGAAGGGTGACCTTTCGCGTAAGATCACCGTAAATGCCAAGGGTGAGTTATTGGAGTTGAAAGATACCATCAATACCATGGTTGACCAGCTGCGCGGTTTCGCATCCGAAGTAACGCGGGTGGCGCGCGAGGTGGGATCTGAAGGGCAATTAGGCGGCCGGCCAATGTGCCGGGGGTGGATGGTACCGGAAGGATTTAACCGACTCGGTAAATAAAATGGCCGGTAACTTAACGGCCCAACTGCGTAACATAGCCGATGTATCCATCGCGATAGCCAACGGCGACTTATCCAAAAAATTACGGTTGACGTGCGCGGCGAGATCCTGCAGCTTAAAGAAACCATTAATACCATGGTTGATCAGCTGCGTGGTTTCGCGTCCGAAGTAACGCGGGTAGCGCGTGAGGTGGGTACCGATGGTAACCTTGGCGGACAAGCCTTTGTGCCGGGCGTAGCCGGAACGTGGAAGGATTTAACGGATTCGGTAAACCAGATGTCGAGTAACTTAACCTCGCAGGTGCGTAACATTGCCGAAGTAACCAAGGCGGTAGCCAGCGGTGACTTGTCCAAAACGGTAATCATCGACGTAAAGGGCGAGATCATGGATTTGAAGAACACCATCAACACGATGGTGGATCAGCTAAACTCCTTCGCGTCCGAAGTAACGCGGGTGGCGCGTGAGGTGGGTACTGAAGGCAAACTGGGCGGCCAGGCACACGTAAAAGGCGTGGGCGGTACCGGAAGGATTTAACGGACTCGGTAAACCAGATGGCCTCCAACTTAACCGGGCAGATCCGCGGTATTGCTAAAGTGGCAACCGGTATTGCCAAAGGGAACTTAAAACAGCGCTTATCCATTAACGCCCCGGGCGAGGTGGCACAGTTAACCGATACCATTAACGAAATGATTGATACCCTGGCGGTGTTTGCCGATGAGGTAACTACCGTGGCCCGTGAGGTGGGTGTGCAGGGCCGTTTGGGTGGCCAGCAAGTGTGCCGGGCGCGTCAGGTACCGGAAGGATTTAACGGAGAACGTAAACCAGCTGGCGCAAAACTTAACCGTGCAGGTGCGTTCCATATCCGAAGTTGCATCGGCTGTAACCAAGGGTGATTTGACCCGAACCATCCGCGTGGAAGCCAAAGGCGAGCTGGAAGCGTTGAAGGATACTATTAACCAGATGATTGCCAATCTTAAAGGCACCACCCTGCGTAACCATGAACAGGATTGGCTTAAATCCAACCTCGCCAAGTTTGCGCAAATGCTGCAGGGCCAGCGTGACAGGAACGCGGTGGCTAACAAAGTATTATCAGAGCTGGCCGAACTGGTAAATGCACGCTATGGCGCATTTTATATCTTAGAGCAGCCGGAATTATCGGACGAACCAAAACTGAAGCTGTTTGCCGGCTACGCGCAAAGAAGCCGCAAGCTGATAGACCAGGAATTCTCGTTGAGCGAAGGACTGGTTGGCCAGTGTGCAACCGATAAAGAGCGCATCCGGCTGGCTAATGTACCTAATGAGTACCTGCAGATCAGCTCGGGTATTGGTAACGCCGCCCCTATTGACCTGGTGATACTGCCGGTACTGTTTGAAAACAACGTGAAAGCGGTTATTGAGCTGGCCTCATTTGAAAACTTCAGTGATACGCATATTGACTTTTGGATCAGTTAACCGAAAGTATCGGGATCGTATTGAACAATATCGAAACTAACACCCGTACCGAGGAATTGTTATCACAATCTCAATCGCTGGCGAGTGAGCTTTCTGCACAACAGGAAGAGTTAAGGCGCGCTAATGATGAGCTGCATGATAAAGGCCGTTCGCTGGAAGAAAAAGCAGAACAACTTACCCTGACTTCTAAATACAAATCTGAGTTCCCGGCCAACATGTCGCACGAGTTGCGTACACCGTTGAACAGCTTGTTAATATTGGCTCAGCAACTATTTGAAAATCCCGAAGGTAACTTAACCGAGAAACAAAGGATGTTTGCTAAAACCATCCATTCTTGCGGAGATGACCTGATCCAGCTAATCAATGATATTCTTGATCTTTCGAAGATCGAATCGGGGGTTATCGCGGCTGATGTTATGCCGGTAAGTTTCAAAGAAATCACCGCGTTTGCTGAATCTACCTTTAAACCGATCTCTGAAGCTAAGAACCTTAAATTTGAGATCGACATGGAGGATGGCCTGCCCGAACTGATGGAAACAGATATGCAGCGCCTTAACCAGATCTTAAAGAACCTGTTATCCAACGCCTTTAAATTTACAGAAAAGGGACGGGTGAAACTGAGCATTTTCCGACCTGCCCCGGGCCAGAAAACCCGCTTAGTCCTAATGATTCGGTTATCGCTTTTTCTATTGAAGATTCAGGTATTGGTATTTCTAAAAACACCCAGGGTATCATCTTCGAAGCCTTCCAGCAGGCCGAAGGTTCAACCAGTCGTAAATACGGCGGTACCGGCTTGGGGCTGTCTATCAGTAAAGGTTTCGCCGAACTATTAGGCGGCACAATCACCGTAGGCAGCGAATTGGGCAAAGGCAGTACGTTCACGCTTTATCTGCCACTGAAATATAATGAAGAAAAATTGGCACCTGTTAAAGTGAAAGAAGCCTATCCGGCTGCGCACCAACGCACCAACCTGATAGACACCGCCGAATTGGCCATAGATGACGACCGCCATAACATTGTTGCCGAAGACCGGGTATTGCTGGTTATAGAAGATGATATCCGCTTTACCAAAATATTGATTGATAAGGCACATGATCTTAATCTGAAGGTAGTGGTAGCAATTAGTTACCCGGAGATATTTGACAGCATTATCAAATACAACCCAATTGCCATTACCCCGGATGTGAATATGCCCGAATCTAATGGCTGGAAGATCCTGAAGCTGTTAAAAACAGATATCAATTTAAGGCATATCCCGGTACATATCATCTCGGGTGAGGATAACAAGCTCCCCGGCCCTAAAGTCGGGTGCCAAATCGTTCAGTCTAAAACCGCTATCCAATACCTCGCTGGCCGAACTGATCTCGGGAATAGTTCATTTTCACCAGCACGCCAAAAGAAGGGTATTGGTGATAGAAGATAATGTTGAGGAATTGCAACGGGTAACTGAACTGCTTAGTAACGATCAGATCGAAGTATTCAGTGCAACCACGGCTCAAAAAGCGCTATCTGTCCTGAAAAAGGAATTATTTGATTGTATTGTATTGGATTATGTGTTGCCTGATGCAAACGGCATGGAACTGCTGAATAACATCAACCTGCTTAAACAGTCGCAAACTTTGATCCTACTGCATTCAGCCCGTGACTTTACGCAGGATGAACTGATCCAGTTAAAACGCCTTAACCATAAGATCATTACCAAAACGCCTAACTCGCACGTACACTTGCTTGAGGAGATATTGGTTACACTGCACATTGATAAAAAGTATATCAGTGAAAGCAAGCTCAAAATGATCAACAGTATCAGGGACACCAAAGATATTTTGGATAACCGTAAAGTGTTGGTGGTTGATGATGACGTACGCAACCTGTTTGCGCTTACCGCGGTTTTTGAGCGCTCTAAAATAAACGTGATCACAGCCGAAAGCGGACGCGAGGCACTGGAAATATTAAACAATGACAAGAGCATTGATATCGTGCTTATGGATATTATGATGCCCGAAATGGATGGCTACGAAACCATCCAGATCATCCGTAAGGAACAACGGAACAAGAGCCTGCCTATTATTGCTGTGACCGCTAAAGCGATGATCGGCGACCGGCAGAAATGTATTTCGTCCGGCGCGTCAGATTATATTACCAAGCCTGTGAAGACCGAGCAGTTGTTAGCCTTAATGCGGGTGTGGCTGATCAAATAATAAATAATAAATCAAATTTTATGGCCGAAACGCAAATGCCAGAAGAACCATTAATAAATGTACTCCTTGTTGATGACAACGAAAACAACCTCTTAGCTATGGAGGTGGTGTTAGAAAAGGAGAAATATACATTTCACAGAGCTACCTCAGGACGCGAGGCATTGCGCATTTTATTAAGGGAGGAAGACTTTTCCCTGATTTTGCTGGATGTTAAAATGCCAATTATGGATGGCTACGAAACGGCAGCGCTTATTTATGAGCGGGATAAGTTGAGGCAGATCCCCATTATTTTTATTACCGCGCACGATTATGAGGAAGCCGCCGTATTTAAGGGTTATGAAGCAGGCGCGGTAGATTTTATCCGCAAGCCATTCAATCCTGAAATGCTGCGGTCTAAAGTTGCTGTGTTTACTGAATTGTATAGGAAGAATCAGTTACTGCAACGCCAGGAAGAAAAATTGCAGGCCATTAACCAGGAACTCAAACAAATGAACCAGAGTCTGGAACAGCGGGTATTGGAACGTACCCTGCAACTGGAAGGCGTTAACCGGGAATTAAAGGAGCTGAATCTATCTAAAGATAAATTTTTATCAGTAATCTCGCATGATCTCCGTAACCCGCTTACGGCGTTGCTGGCCACCTCCGAAAATCTTACGCGTGATTCTGAAAAGCTACAACCCGAACGAATTAAAATGTTCGCCAATATTATTCACCGTACCTCGCATAAAATATTGGACCAGTTGAATGAATTAGTTGACTGGGCCAAGGAGCAGCGCGAGAAGAATAACTTCAACCCACAGGAACTACAGCTACGACAATCTGTAAACGAATCGCTTGACCTGCTCCGGGAAAACGCGCAACAAAAGAATATTGTGCTGGAGAACCTTGTGACCGAAGATCTGTATATCCACGCTGATGTGCTGATGTTTCGATCTATCCTGCAAAACGTAGTGACTAACGCCATCAAATACACACCCGCCGGTGGCGGAAGCGTGGCCGTAACTGCTACAGCCACCGACGGGATGATAGAACTTTGTATCCGGGACCGGGGAGTGGGCATGTCGGCTCAAACCCTCGACATGTTGTTCGGCCAGGTAAGTACAGCCTCTTTGCTGGGCACCAGTAAAGAAAAAGGTACGGGCCTTGGCTTACTCCTGGTAAAAGATTTTGTAACCATGCATGGCGGCACAATCCGGGTAGAAAGTGAACTCGATAAAGGCACTTGCTTCCTCTTTACCATGCCGAAAATAAAAACAGAGTCCATCGCTTGATTTTGCCAAATTCCATTATGACATCTTTAGCCGCTACCCAATCTGCAGGAAAAACCTTGGTCATCTTTGATGATGAGGAAGATATTCTTACCATCTGTTCGTACATCCTTACCGAACAGGGCTGGACGGTCCATACCTTTACCGACTGCGAACATATCCTGGATAAACTGGCCAATATTAACCCGGAAGTTATCTTCATGGATAACTGGATTCCTAAAGAAGGTGGGATCATTGCGACCCAAACCTTAAAAAAGTCGGCCGACTATTGCCAAGTGCCGGTAGTTTATTTTTCGGCTAATGCCGACATCGCCTCATTAGCGAAAAGTGCCGGTGCTGACGCCTACCTGGCTAAACCCTTTGAGCTGGATGAACTGGCTGCGGTGATTGAACGGGTTACTAAAGTAGCAAAGCTGAAATAAAGCACCACCGGCATTACAGCTCCCTCCTGCCCGATGTACATACGGCCCGCACTACGTCAAGCGTTTGGTAACGATTAAAGGCGGCTATCTTTATAGCCTGTATCGGCAGCCAAAAATCATAACTTAATATCCGGCTGCCTACTGCTGGCTGCAGGTAAGTACACCTAAAATTCGGCTCCTTTACCGATTCTTCGATCCTTTGATATAACGTTTTCCAGTTTTCAAAAATTTATGATAGCGTAGCCATCTGGTTAAAACTTATATCTTTGTCAAAATCGTTGATGCCCATGAACAAACGTGTACTCATTATTGAAAATGATCAGGATATCCGCCAGATCGTAGCATTCATCTTACAGGAACAGGGCTTTGACACCTTCAGCATTCCCGAACCAGAGGATGTTTCGGAGTTAATGAATTTCCACGCCGACGTGATCCTTCTGGATGAGTTCATCAACAGCCAACCGGGCCACCGCCTGTGTTTGAAAATCAAACAGATACCTTCTTTAGCCGCTACACCCGTCATCATCTTATCCACCGCTAATGATATTGAACTGATCGCTTCCGAGTGTCAGGCCAATGATTATATAAGCAAACCCTTCGATTTGGAATTTATGGTAGAAAAGGTTACCCGCATCATTAATCACCAGCCGCTGGCCTATTAAGTGGCAGGCTGAAAGAAAAGGTGCTTCCGCCCCCATTTGGCTCTCCACCCAGATCTCTCCTTCATGACGGTGAACGATCTCGGCGCTCAGGTAAAGACCGATACCAAAGCCGGAAATGTGTTTACCCCGGATGGCCTGGACACGGTAATAACGGTCGAAGATCTTTTTCGCGTCTCCGGCTTCGATACCCATACCCTCATCCCGGACACTAATAATTACCTTCTCCCTATCAGCCTCACATGTCACCGTAATGCGCGTATCCTTTGGCGAATATTTGACTGCATTGCCCAGCAGGTTTGAAATGACGGAACTGATCTTGTCACGGTCGGCGAATACATAAACCAGTGGGCAGTGCTGATATTCGATCCGATGACTGTTGACGGTCAGTTTGGTCTCCTCAATTACCTCATCGACCAACACATCCAGCTGAAAGGTTTGCTTTTCAATGAGCAGCTTAGCCGACTCCAGCCGGGAGACGTTTAAAAACCCATTGATCATCGCGGTCATACGTTTGACTTGAATGTTCGCTTTTTCCATCGCACCGGACAAAAAGCTATCCTCGCTGTTTTTTAGCTTTTGACCGGCCACTTGCAAGAGGGCATTGAGTGATGTGAGCGGTGTTTTGAGTTCATGGCTGACCATGCCGATAAAATCACTTTTACGCGTTTCATCCTGTTTGCGTTCGGTAATATCCCGAGCGATTTTCGACGCGCCTACTATACGGCCTTCGCTGTCCCTGATCGGGGAGATCGTAACGGACACATCGATCAGGCGCCCGTCCTTCGTTAACCGTTGGGTCTCAAAATGCTCCACCCGCTCGCCCGAGTGGAGCCGCGCGATGATCTGCGGCTCTTCGTCCTGGCGATCTGCAGGGATGATCTTATAGATCTTCTGACCGATCATTTCCGCTGCCGTCCAGCCGAACATCCGCTCGGCTGCCGCATTCCAGCTGGTGATCACGCTGTCGAGCGTTTTACTGACGATCGCATCATCCGATGAGGTAATGATGGCCGCAAGCCGGGCGCTTTCGATCTCAGCCAGTTTCATGTCGGTGATATCCAGCACGGTACCAATAAAGCGCAGAGCCTGATCACCTTTAAAATAAACGTCTCCCCGGCTTTTACCCAACGGATTTCCTGGTCGTTGTAACGTATGATCCGGTAACTCAGATCATACGCTGCCCTTTCATTCGGGCTGGTACTGGCGGTTATCTTTCTCAGCACCAGTTCGCGGTCTTCCGGATGGAGCAGTACGGAGAAACGCTCAAAGGTAGCTTCCATAGCCAGCGGTATCCCATAAATATCCCGGCATTCTTTTGACCAGAATAACTCGCCTGTAACGGGATTAAAGTCCCATGTGCCTAACCGGGTAGATTCAATGGCCATCTTTAACCGTGAGGTGCTGGCTTCCAGTTCTTCATTAACGCTTCGCAGTTGCTGGTGCATTTCCGTCAACTCTTCGTTCGTTACTGTCAATTCCTCGTTAATGGCAGCCTGTTCTTCATTGGAGGCGGCCAGTTCTTCATTTAGGGTCTGCTCCTCATCTAACTTGTCCCGGTATCGCCGCTCACTTTCCGCAAGCTCCTGCGTACGCTCCGCTACACGGTCTTCTAATTGCTTATTCAGCATATTTAGATTTTGCTGCATTTCCCGCAACTCGGTATTGCTGAGCAAAAGGTCGGTCGCCAGCAGACGCATTTGCTCCGGGGTTTCCACCTGCTCCAACTGTATCTTCGATAAGGCCCGCTCGGTCATGATCTTATCAGTCACATTGGTGGCAAGTTGGATGATATATGCGATATTACCATCTTCGTCCAATACCGGCGTATGGCTCGGGTCCCAGTAACGGGTAATGAACTTGCCGGGGTTTTGTCTGTCCGGCACATCATAGCGCTGAATACGCATATAATGCGGTTTTTTGGTGCGCAGCACTGTCTGGAGGAAGCATTGATATTCTGGACGCCATCGCCGTCCGGCAGGTCGGGATTATCTGGAAATGCTTCAAAGATATGCCTGCCTACGATCGCCTCACGCTTCGTCTGGATAGCTTGCAGATAAGCATCGCTGGCGGTAATTATATAGAGATCTGGGGATAGTACCAGGTACAAATTCGGCGCTGTCTCTAACGCTTTAAGTATTTCGACTGATGGTTCTCGTTTTTCAGGCATAGTCCTATAAAACACTTTAAAAGCTTTAAACAATGCTTTTTGGTTTTGGTTTATTTAAATTTCAATTTTTGATTTGGGAGGGGACTATTTCGCTTCTGCTCTTGGTAATGTCATTAACTAAAAAATAGTCCCTATAGCTAACGCTTTAGGGACTGTTTACTTCTAACTTTTAAGCGGCCTGCTCAGCGGCCTTTAACTGCCGGCGATTTCTTCTATTTTAAAACCAGCAGCACTAACTTTTTCCATAATCAGTTCAGCAGGTGTTTGCGTATTAACAGTAAGTGTTTTTCAGGGATATCCGTATTCACCTGCCAGTTTCCTTCGCCTACAGCTTGATTTAATGCCGGCGTTACTTTAGCTATACAGCCACCACAATTGATATTTGTCTTAAATTTTAAAGTTTCCATGTTTTTATAATTATAATCCAAAGTTAGCTGCGATCCGGCTTTTTACTTTATAGGATAAGCGCGCATTGTTATAAAATAATCGCGCTTAAAGTTTAATAGCCTTTAAGCGCAGGCTGTTACTCACCACCGATACCGAACTCAAAGCCATCGCTGCACCTGCGATCATCGGGTTCAACAGAAAACCATTGTACGGAAATAATACCCCGGCAGCCAGTGGTATCCCAATCATATTATAAATAAATGCCCAGAAAAGGTTTTGTCTTATCGTCCTTACCGTCTGCTTAGAAAGTAAGAGCGCCTTGGGTATCGACTGCAGATCGGATGTGATGAGCGTAATTTTGGCAACTTCCATCGCAATGTCTGATCCTTTTCCCATAGCGATGCTTACATCTGCCCGGGCCAACGCTTCACTGTCGTTGATCCCGTCGCCAACCATGGCCACTACTTTACCTTTTGCCTGCAATGCCTTTACAAACTCAGCTTTGTCATGCGGCATTACCTCTGCTTTAAAGTTTTTAATATCAACCTCCGCTGCTATTGCGGCAGCCGTCTGTATATTATCTCCCGTCAGCATATAAACCTCCACGCCGTTTTGCTGCAACTGTTGGATGGCGCTTTTAGAACTGCCTTTTACATTGTCAGCTATAGCTATAATGGCCAGACAATGACGGTCATAACTAAAGTACACCACCGTTTTGGCGGATGCCTGCAATTCATCGGCACGTTGTTTTAGTGATGGCTGTACAGTAATGGCATTTTCCTCCATTAGTTTGCTATTGCCGACCGGTATTGTCTCCCTGAATAAGTCGCTTTTACGCCTCTTCCCGTAAGGCTTTCAAAGTTCTGTAAGGCAAGGTGCCCGGTTATTGAGGGAGCCACTGCAGTTACTACAGCTTCAGCTAAAGGATGTTCAGATAGTGCCTCCAGACTATAAAGAATTTGCCTGGTAAAAAGATCATCATCCAAGCCGTCCAGCCAGTTAATCTCTGTAACCCGCGGTTTACCTTCGGTGATTGTTCCGGTCTTATCCATAACAACGGCATTGACCTTATATCCCAGTTCCGTGCTCTCCGCATCTTTTATTAAGATGTGGTGCTCTGCACCTTTTCCCACGCCTACCATAATGGCGGTCGGGGTAGCAAGGCCCGGGGCGCAGGGACAGGCAATCACCGGGACAGTTATGGAAGTAAGCAATGCCCGGGTAAATGCACCATCACCACCCAACAGCATCCAAGTGATAAAAGTCAATACGGAGATTAGCAGGACAACAGGTACGAATATGCCGGCGATCTTGTCGACCAATTTTTGCACCGGCGCTTTACTGCCTTGTGCTTCCTGTACCATTTTAATGATATGAGCAAGCAGCGTATCGCTGCCGATCTTTTCCGCCGCAAACCGGAAGCTGCCTTTCTGATTGATCGTACCGGCAAATACTTTTTCTCCGGCCGTTTTTCAACCGACACCGGTTCACCGGTGATCATACTTTCGTCCACAAATGAACTACCCGCGCTGACCATTCCGTCTACCGCGATCTTTTCTCCCGGGCGAACGAGGATAATATCGCCGGTACGATCGATTCAATGGATATTTCCTGCTCCGTACCGTCTATAATCACGTGGACTGTTTTCGGTTGTAGGCCCATCAACTTTTTAATGGCTGTTGACGTATTGTACTTGGCCTTTTCCTCCAATAACTTCCCCGGGGAGATAAAGGCGATGATGACCGCAGCAGCTTCATAGTAAACATGTGGATGAATGCCCCTACGGTGCCAGAAGTCTGGATCGATCGTATTAAAAGCGCTAAAAATAAAAGCGATGCCGGTGCTGAGGGCAACAAGGGTGTCCATGTTCGCTTTCCGATGGCGGGTTTGTTTCCACGCACCGATAAAAAGTTCCTGCCAAACCAAAATACTACAGGGATGGTCAGGAATAGGGATATCCATTGGGCATGGGGCATATCCATGAAAAACATGCCGATCAGGAAAACCGGAAATGCAAATATGGAAGACCATACTGTCCGTTGTTTGGCTTCCGGGTAAAGTTTGTGCTGTGCTGCTTCCTGTGCTTTAGCAGGGTCTTCAGCGTCTATTATCAGATCGTAACCTACTGCCTGTACCGCCTTTTGCAGAGCTTTGGGGTTAGTTTGTGTATCGTCATAGGATGCCCGGGCGGTGCTGTTGGCGAAGTTGACGCCGGCATCGCTCACGCCCGGAGTAGATTTAAGTATCGACTCCACGCTGATCGCGCAGCCTGCGCAGGTCATGCCGGTTACAGGAAATGATTTCTTTTGATTATGAGTTGTTAGGGTTGTCATTGTTCAGCTCTTTATTTAAACAAAGGTCTGAAGTGTGAACCTATTGAACTTTACAGAATTGGCTAAGTGATTTATATCTTTTTCAGATAGCGTCCAGCGACCGGCGTGCATTACCGGCCGATCTTGCCGCTTTAAACTGTGAAGGCGTTTGACCGGTCACTTTTTTAAATTGCGCGGAAAGATGGGCAACGCTGCTATACCCCAATTTATAAGAGATCTCGCTCAGGTTCAGTTCGTCGTAAAAAAGCAGTTCTTTTACCCTTTCGATCTTTTGCTGAATGATATATTGTTCCGGGTGATGCCTTCCACCGCCGAAAATAAGCCGCTCAGGTGCTTGTAATCTGGTGCAGTTCATCTGATAGCAAGGCTGACCAGTTCACTTTGATGTCCAGGTAGTCGCTATGATGTATCTTTTGAATTATGCTGTTTTTAATCTGCTCGACAGTTTTTGACTTAGCATCATCCAACAGTTCAAAGCCCAGTTTGCTTAATCCTTCAGCCAATTCCGTGCGTTGATGTTTATTGATATCATTACGTAAACGCACGAGGCCCGTGTGAACGTCGTCCACCGGAGCCCATGTTTTTTGAGTTCCTGTTCTACCACCATCTTACAGCGGTCGCATACCATATTTTTAATAAATAGTTCGGTCATATTGTAAACCTAAAGGTCGCCATTTAATTTTAAAGGCATTTATACAATTACGCCCGATTTTTATAAAATAAGGCGGATTTCTAAATGATGCCGAACTAACCGACTATTTTGTAAATAACATAGATAATTATATAAATCGCTTTTCCGTTATATTGATGATATTCGTATCGTGATCAAAAAACTGTTCATAACCTTTTTAGCCGTGCTGTACACGGGCGTTTCTTCCGGGGCAACAGTGCATTACCAGTACTGCATGGGCAGGTTGGTCAAGGTATCACTATGGCACACTCACACCGAAAAATGCCATACCTGCGGTATGGATCTTAAAGCGAAATCAAATAAAAAATGCTGTACGGATAAGCACCAACAGCTCAAATCAGATAAAAGCGGTGCGGTGACTTATGGCCAACTTACCCCGGGCATTAGCGCAGTTGTGCTGCCATACGTTCTTTTTTTTCGGATCACTGCTTGATAACTCTGTACCGCTAACGGTGCAGTACCCGGTCAGTAAGGCCCCGCCTTCCGTCACGGCTGTCCCTGTATTTCTGCGTAACTGCGCTTTTCTTATCTGATCCCTTTCTATCCTTCGATCCGATAATTTCCTGTTTCACAGGAATGAATAAATTCATTTTTAAAAATTCAAGAACATGAAAAAGCTTCAAATTCTCCTATGCGCCTTTGTGGCAGTATTGTCCTTTACATCAGTGAAAGCACAAACTAATTCGTCCAAAGACGCAATATTAACCGGTTATTACAAAGTAAAGAACGCGCTGATCAGTGGTAATGCGGCTACTGCCAACTCCAAAGCAAAGGAATTTCAAACCACCGTAAACGCCATTCCTGCCGATCAATTGACCGAGGCTCAAAAAGATAAATTACTGTTTGATGCCCGTCATATTGGCGAGAGCAACGATATCGCTCACCAGCGCGAACATTTTGCCAAGCTATCGGAAAATATGTATGCGCTGGTAAAAGCCGGTAAGTTTAACAGCATGCCGGTTTACCGCGACTACTGTCCCATGAAAAAGGCTTATTGGCTGAGCGAATCGGCAGCCATCAAAAACCCTTATTACGGCAATCAAATGTTAACATGCGGCGAGGTTAAAGAAACTTTACCCGCAGTCAAATAAATAAAGGGCCGGAGCGCAAGTTTCGGCCTGTTTTATACCATGAAAAAGTTCATATTATTTATCATTCCTTTACTGCTTTTCGAAGCAGCCTTTGCCCAGCACGCTATGATGGGTATGGGCAAAAGCCCGCATCTTCCGCAGCATACCAGGGATCGGCAACCGGGACATCTACCACTTATATATTAACGATACTACCGTAAACTACACCGGTAAGCAAACATCGGCCATGGCCATCAACGGCATCATACCCGCGCCTACCCCGGAGTTTACGGAGGGTGATACAGCCGAGATATATGTGCATAATGAAATGATGATGGAGACATCCATCCATTGGCACGGTTTGATCCTGCCCAACCGTTATGATGGTGTATCGTATCTTACTACTACGCCTATTCTTGCAGGACAAACCCACCTGTTTAAATTCCCGCTTGTTCAACACGGCACCTATTGGTATCACTCGCATACCATGACACAGGAACAAAGCGGCCTGTACGGCGCCTTTATCATCCACGAGCGTAAGCCACAGGCATTAAAGGAGTATACCTTATTGCTGAGCGACTGGACAGACGAGAACCCAGAGCAGGTGCAGCGCCGCCTGCATAATGCTACGGACTGGTATGCCATCCGGAAAGGCAGTACGCAGGATTATCTTGGCGCTTTAAAAACCGGGCACCTGAAAACCAAGCTAACTAACGAATGGAAGCGTATGAACGCCATGGATGTAAGTGACGTTTATTACGATCGTTTTTTTAGTAATGGAAAAGTTGAAGTACAGGCCCCGCAATTTAAAGCAGGCGAAAAGGTACGCTTACGTATAGTCAACGGCAGTTCATCTACCTATTTCTGGCTTAAATGGGCTGGCGGAAAAATACAGGTGGTGGCTAATGATGGCGAAGATGTACAGCCTGTCGAAGTAGACCGGATGATCGTCGGTGTGGCAGAAACCTATGATGTGGTGGTTACCATTCCGGCTGATGGCAGCTATGAATTTCTGGCGACGCCGGAGGACCGGACGAAATACACGTCCCTTTGGTTAGGGAACGGGATGAAACATCCGGCTAAAAGAATGGGCCGTCTGAAGTACTTTGAAGGCATGAACATGATGAACAACATGATGGATATGCACGGAAATATGAAGGAGATGAAGGGTATGGTGATGACTAACCAGGTAATGGATATGAATACCGTAATGTATCCGGAAATGTCTGGCGAAGATGGAAGTACGGGAAAAGATGCAGCCGCACCTATGCATCAGATGGAAGGGATGGATATGAGCGCAGGCACGGGCGACATAGTTACCTTGAATTATAACATGCTCAAGGCAACTCATATAACCACTTTACCCAAGGGCCCCACTAAAACGCTCAACTTTGAATTGACCGGCAACATGAACCGTTATGTATGGTCGATCAATAACAAAACAGTTTCTGAATCCGATAAAATCCTGATCAAACAGGGTGAAAACGTCAGGATCATTTTGTACAACAATACCATGATGCGGCACCCGATGCACCTGCACGGCCATTATTTTCGCGTATTGAACGGACAAGGAGACTATTCCCCGCTAAAAAACACGCTGGACATTATGCCGATGGAACGGGATACCATAGAATTTCGGGCGACGGAGAGTGGCGATTGGTTCTTTCACTGCCATATCTTATATCATATGATGAGCGGTATGGGCCGCATCTTCAGCTATGAAAATTCGCCGCCGAATCCGGAAGTACCTGATCCGGTAGCCGGTTTTAAAAAGGTAGCTGCCGATGATCGCCAGTTTTACGCCTCCGCGAAATTGGGATTGGAGAGTAACGGCAGCGACGGTAACGCGGCATTGGCCAACACCCGCTGGAAGTTCTCGACGATGTGGCATTTGGGTATCAACGATACCAAAGGCTATGAAAGCGAGACCATGTTCGGTCGTTACTTTGGCCGGATGCAATGGTTATATGCTTATGCAGGCTTCGATTATCACTACAAACGGACAGACGAAATTGAGAAGAACATGTTTGGCCAGGTAAGTAACAAGAATGACAGGCATACCGCGGTAGCGGGTATCGCTTACACGCTGCCAATGTTATTTGTAGCAGATCTTCGTGTCGACGGCAACGGCAAATTCAGATTTCAGCTTGGCCGGGAAGATATACCGCTAAGCAGCCGACTGCGCATGATGCTAATGGCCAATACCGATAAAGAATATACGGGCGGATTACGCTATATCGTTAACAAAACTTTCTCCATATCCAGTCATTACGACAGTGATATGGGACTGGGTGCAGGACTAACATTGACCTATTAAAAACAGCACTATGGAACATCAGCAGCATCAGTACGTGACAGATCACAATAACGGGAACCATGATAAGGACCATCAGCATATGGGACATGGTGGCCATGACCACACCGCGATGATCGCTGATTTTCGGAAGCGTTTTTACGTCGTATTGGTACTGACCGTGCCGATCCTGCTTTTATCGCACATGATCCAGCAGTGGCTGCATCTGCCAATCAGTTTTCCGGCAGCCAATATGTGCTTTTTTGTTGTCCACAGCAGCTTTCGTTTATGGAGGCTGGCCGTTCTTAACCGGCTGCCTCTCGGAAATGAAAGCGAAAAATCCGGGTATGATGACCCTGATCGGTTTCGCTATAACTGTAGCCTATGGCTACAGTACCGCGACGGTATTTGGGTTGAAAGGCATGGATTTCTTTTGGGAACTGGCCACGCTTATCCTCATTATGCTGCTTGGCCACTGGATCGAAATGCGGTCGGTCGCAGGTGCCTCGCGCGAGTTGGAACTGCTCGTTCAGCTAATGCCGTCAACGGCTCACCTGATCAAGGACGATGGCACGGCGGACGTACACACAGAAAGCTTAAAGAAAGGTGACCTTATCCTAATCAAGCCTGGTGAAAAAATTGCGGCAGACGGCCCGGTTGAAGAAGGTGACAGCTACCTGAATGAATCGATGCTGACGGGCGAATCTAAGCCCGTTCAAAAACGAAGGGACAAAAGGTAATCGCGGGTTCGGTAAACGGGAACGGCGCATTAAAAGTTCGGGTGACCCATAGCGGCAAAGATTCCTATCTCTTCAAGGTGGTTGACCTGGTGCGAAGCGCACAGGAGGCTAAATCCAACACCCAGCTATTGGCTGATAAAGCCGCACGATGGTTAACGATTATTGCCCTCCCGGCGGGTATTGCCACATTTGTTGTTTGGATAAGCCTGGGTCGCGATATCGCCTTTGCCATAGAGCGCATGGTTACCGTCATCGTGATCTGCTGTCCCCATGCGCTTGGCCTGGCTGTACCGCTGGTTGTGGCCAAATCAACTGCTTTATCGGCACAGCATGGCCTGCTGATTAAGAACCGGACCGCTTTTGAAAACTCCCGCAAGATCACCTCCGTGGTATTTGACAAAACCGGAACTTTAACCAAGGGGAAGTTTGAGGTATCGCGGATTGTTATCATAGGTCAGCAGGCTAAAAATGAAGATGAACTCATCTGTTTGGCCGGGGCCCTCGAAGCTAACTCTGAGCACCCTATTGCAACCGGGATCATAAGCGAAGTAAAGAAACGGAATCTGACCCTGCCACAGGTTTCAGATTTCAGGGCGATCACCGGTAAAGGTGTAGCGGGCGTGGCAGAAGGGAAACAGGTCAAGATCGTTAGTCCCGGCTATCTTAAAGAAAATAATTTGCAGCTGCCTTCGGATTACAGCGCGGCTGGTAATGAGACGGTGGTATTTGTGTTGATCAATGATCAGTTGGCCGGTTTTGTGGCCATGGGTGATGCGATAAGGCCGGAATCTGCGGATGCTATCGCCACCTTGCACGAAAACCATATTCAATCCATCCTGCTAACCGGCGACAACAAGCGGGTAGCTGAAAGTGTCAGTAAACAACTGAACATGGATGGTTTTTTTGCGGAAGTGCTGCCTCATGAGAAACTGGAAAAGATTAAAGCGCTTCAGCAAAAAGGCGAGTTTGTGGCCATGACAGGCGACGGTGTAAATGACGCCCCCGCTTTAGCTCAGGCCGATATCGGCATCGCTGTAGGCTCAGGCAGCGACATCGCCGCCGAAACTGCGGGAATTGTTTTGGTGAACAGCAATCCTCAAGACATTGTTAACCTGATCCTGTTTGGTAAAGCTACTTACCGCAAAATGATTCAAAACCTGGCTTGGGCAACCGGCTATAACGTGGTAACTATACCGCTTGCTGCAGGCGTATTGTATAAGCAAGGCATTTTATTGAGTCCGGCAATTGGGGCTGTGTTGATGACCGTGAGCACGGTGGTAGTGGCCATCAATGCAAGTTTATTGAAAGTGAGAAAATAGAAATGTTTGGTCTATCGTTCGTTTCCCCCGTCAGCCGGGCACAATTAGCCAATCAGGAAACCGTGCGTTGAATCACTATTTGTCAGGTATCGTAAAGATCCGATGATAATCTCTATTCTGCCCTCATTAACAAATTTTGAGGGCAGAACAGAGATTGTTTTTGTGACGTTCAACGCCTATACCTGCTTTATAGTGGCGTACCCATCAATGTGGGTCATAACCGCTTCTCTTCAAAAACTCCTCTGGATTGGTCATCCCTATAATTTCTGAAACCGCCTGCGTCTTATTCATAGCCCGCTCATAGTAACTCCGGGCGATACGGTAGCCCGTAATACCCGAGGTCTGCCGGTCGGTTCTTTATTGTAGAATAGTTGTATAACCAGCCAGCGGTGTTTGATCTGCAAAGTTCATTTTTGAATTGCTGCCAAAGTTCAGTTTCATGCGCATCGCCGTAGTTATGATTTCCGGTGTAAGCTCTGCCAGTGATCTGTTCTGCAACAAAGTCGGCGCTCCCTTCACGCAATGACTGGGAAAGCAAGGGACATTTAGCCGCTTCTGGCCCGGACGGAGCCTGTTGCGTATGGACGCATTCATGCGCGATCAGGCTGATCATTTTTTGGGTCAGATCTCCAGTGAAAGCCAGGTTATCCCGAAATGCCCCCGGGCGGAATTCACTGAGGTCGGCCGCTGCCGTCGAGCCTGCCAATTCGGTGCCGATCAGCACAAAGCTATTGGATACCGTCCCACCGGTATTTAATATACCGATGGCAAAACAAACCTTAAACGGTTGGAACGCCGGGTAAAGGGCCCGGAACTTTTCAAATATCGGATTGATCAGGGGTTCCCATTGCTTTGCCTGTAGCGTATGGCTACGGATACTCGCCAGAACTTTGGATAACTCGCGGCCATCCGTACATACTTGCCGGCATCCGGCCCCGCACCCGGATAAAATCATGCAGGCCGTCCGTCCCACGGTCCGTAAAGTTCCCGGAATGCCCGGCAGCTGTCCGAATAGGACCTGCATTTTTTCAGTCGATCAAATGCCTCCCAGAAGTGATCGATGTCCAGCGTTTGAACCGTCTTCCTATTCTCAGCGGCCAGTTCTTTTTTGATCTTTCTGCGGCGCCCAATTGCCTTTGCATCCATGGCGCCCGCCACCAATATAAATTGCCCTGAGGCCGTATTTTCCGGGTGTTCAAAGCGGCTTACGGTTAGCACATAAGCACCGGTAACCTCCGCTTCGTAGTCGAACCGTTCGACCTCGTCCAGTTCCTCCGGCGGGTCACTCTTGACCAACAATTTGCCCGAAGGGCCAGTTAATTGAAAGGATAGGCCTATGCCTTGTTGTCGTAACATAAACTGGTAGGTCCCGCCGCGTTTAAAAGTAAACGCGTACCTGAACGTATCTGCTTTACCCGGTTTTGCTTAAGGGTATCTCCGAATGCAGGTTTGGTGACTAGCTGGCCTTTTACCGATAAAGCGGAAAGCAACGCCAGGCAGCATAACAATAAGTTTCTCATAAGTGATTTTTTACTGCAAAGAAAGCTTGTTGTCACGATACAAAACTTAATTGACAGCTAACTACACGTCCGAAATCGCGATTTCGGACGTTTTTGGCAGAAATTCTGAAGGCTGTTTGCCAGTATGCTGCCTGAACACCTGCTGGAAGGTGGATCTGGAACTGAAACCGGCATCGAGGGCGATACCGACCAAGGTTTTATGCCGTTCCAGCGGTATACGTCGAAGTACCTCATTCACCCGGTAGCCATTAACAAAGTCGTTAAAGTTACATCCCCGTAACGATTGATCAGGTAGGAAACATATTTACCGGGTAAGCTAAGTTCGGCACCAAGCTGCGACAGGGTTAATCGCGGGCGTGTATAGATACCGTCCTGCTCGAATAAAACTTTTAGCCGCGCTAATTCAATCCGGTCGTCGTAACTTGAAAACTCACTTGGTCTTTTTGCTGGGCGGGTTGTGCGCGCTCAAAAAAGCCGGATCAAAATAGGCAGCATAAGCAAGGCTGAATAATATCACGGCGGTTGAGGTTTGAAACAGGATATGAAGGTCGAAACCGAAAACGCTTTCAGCGGCCCAGATGATCGTCATCAGCCAGAACACAACCAGCACCATAACCATTTTCCATAGGTGCGCGCGCTGAGATTCTTTTGTCTCCCTGAGGCTTGCCACCAAATTCTTCGAGTATGCCACCAGCACTAAGACCGTCAACGATAGCGGCAACCAGTCAACCAGCACCAGCCAGACGGTAAAACCAACGGGGCGCAGGAAACTACCTTTTAAAAAGTAGTTTAAGGAAGACAGGAGAATCTCAAATAATGCCGGAATAAAAAGAACCAACTGCCTGCGCTGGAAGGTAAAATCCGGAGCAAACTGATGCCGGAAAAACAACCACAGTGCCGGCGGTATCATCAGATAGGATTTTAGCAGCCAGAAAGGTATCCGGCCTGCACGGTTATTATAACCGGTCAACCCGCCCCGTGCAAAAAGCATTTCAAGTGCGAATACCAGGGATCAATAGCCCCGTGTATATCTGTGGCGGCCGGTTCCGGACTTTTTTAAAATCAAACCCGGAACGATCAATAGCCCCTGTATAGCCGCTACAAGAATAATGGTCGCTTTCATAGCTGTAAAATTAATATATAAATAGCTTTTTCTTATGGCTTCTCGATGCTTAAATCTCGATCAGGGTGCTTGCTCAGGGACCGCCGCGCAACAGGCGACTGGTGGTAACCGAATGGTTTGATATCAATTTGACTGGTTCGAAAGAACTATAGTATATCCAACAGAAACTTAAATGTCAAAACTACGTTTGGCTTTCATATATGAAAGTAAAGACACGATATTACCTTAATTGACATGAAAGTGCATCGAAGGTTTTCAAAATAACGGTAGCAATAAGAAAGATCGTTGAGAATCATTGTAAAACATGATTTATATCATATAATAAGCCTATATCAACATGCATTTTTGCCAGATGCAAATAACGATAGACCCCAATACAAAGATTAGCCAGCTGTTGAGTGTTGACCGTGATCTGGTCATTAAGACCCTCGTCAACTTAAATAAAAAATTTTCAAAGCTTAAAAATCCGTTGCTCCGCAATTTATTGGTTAAAAGAGTCAGCATTGCTGACGCGTGCAAAATATCAAACACAGAGATCGCTGATTTTATGTGGAGCATGCAACAAATTGGATTCAAAGTTACTGCCCCTTCCGTTGATAACAATATAGCTTTACAGGCTGCTTCCTACCAAGAACCTTTGGATTATCTGGAACTTGATGTACGCCCTGTTTTGGCACAGGATAAAGACCCATTAAAAGAAATATTAACGGCGATTAAAAAACTCGAAGAGGGACAGGGACTAAAACTCATCAACACCTTCGAGCCCTTGCCATTGATCCATTTGCTGGCAGACAAAGGGTTTTCTTTTCGCGTGGAACACCCGGAACCAAACCTGGTCTTAACTTATTTTAGTAAAGCAGGATCCATGGCTGGCGAAACGCTTGAGATTCCCTCAACAGTGCCGGTTGCTGACAATGAGCAGTTCGACCGGCAGCTGAAAAGATTTGATGAATCCCGAATTACTTTTCTTGATGTTCGACAGCTTGAGATGCCCAAACCTATGCTGGCCATTTTGGAACAAACGCCGAACCGGTTGCCGGCAACGCCTTATTTGTGTTTCACAAAAAGATCCCGGTATACCTTTTGCCGGAATTAGAAAAGCAGGGATTGACCTATGTATTTAAAACGATTGGCCCTGCCGATATCAATATGCTGATCTATAAAAAATGAGCGGCATCAAGCAGAATCCCGGGCTTTTCAGGATCGTTGTGACGCATTATGTTGCTGCGGCATTTTGTTTTTTGGTGCTTTCCGGGATGATATTATTTTCGGTTAAAGCATTTACCGGGCATTACTTCCATCCGCAGATCCTGGCTATCACGCATATGGCCGCGCTCGGCTGGGGAACGATGATCATCCCGGGCGCGTCCTATCAGTTAATACCGGTTGTGCTGGAAACGGACCTGTACAGTGAAAGACTCGCCTGGCTAAGCTTTGCGCTCTTTGTGCCGGGGCTAATCGCACTTGTCTATTCCTTTTGGGTATTCGTGCCTGGTATCCACATGCAGTGCGGGGCTATTTTATTGCTGTTAGCGGTTGTCCTGTTTACAGTCAACGTATACCTGACGGCCAAAAAGAAAAAGCAGGAGACCATCCAGGAGGATTTTATCTTCAGCGCCTGTATATGCCTTTGCCTGACCGTCACGTTAGGCACGGCTTTGGTCTTTAATTTTACCCTACCCATTTTTCCGCAGGACCATCTGCATTTCCTGAAACTGCACGCGCACACGGGACTAATAGGCTGGTTTTTGTTAATGCTGATCGGTGTGAGTTCCAAACTGCTACCCATGTTCCCGGTATCATCTTATCAAAGCACTAAATTGCTCACTTACAGTTATTACCTGATCGTCGGAGCGCTGCTGTACTTCCTGATAGATTCTTATCTCTTCGGGTTGAGCTTACGGACTTATTTGATATTTGCGATTGGGGCCGCCGGAATGGCCTGCTATTTTATCTTTATTTTAAAATGCCTGCGGTCACGCCTTAGGAAACATATCGACCTGCCGATGATCACCAGTCTCCTGTCGTTTATCCTGTTAAAAATAGCAACGCTGAGCGTCCCTGTAATTATCTACTTCCACCTTAAAAACAACCCGCTGACCATTCGTTTTTCAATGATCTATGGCGAATTTATGCTGATGGGCTGGATCACCGCGTTAATATTAGGGCAAACCTTTAAAACACTGCCATTTATTGTTTGGGTTAAACACTACGAACATCTGACGGGCAAGTTAAAAACCCCTATGCCGGCAGATCTGTTCGCGAATAATTTACTTAAAGCCCAAACTGTATCTTACCCGGTCTTTTGCCTTACCTTTATGCCAGGCTGTTACCTGCTGTTCGTGCCGCTGATCTATACCGGGACCGCCGCGCTGATAGTGACCGCCTTGTTATACCTATCCAACGTATTTATTGTACTTTTTCATAAAACAGTGACTTATGGCAAGCTTTGATATTACTGACCCGCTCTCTTTTTTGAAAGCTAAAATGATGGAAACGCTCAGACTGGTGATCGATCCTGAGTTGCACATCAATATTATCGATCTTGGCCTGGTCTACGGCCTTGCAATAGACGAAACGAAAAAACTGGTCAAGGTCGAAATGACCTTATCTTCTGCTTACTGCCCGATGGGAGAAAGCATTGTATCTGCAGTTAAAAATTGTATCGAGGGCCATTATGAAGATTATGCAGCAACAGTTGACCTTGTTTGGGAACCGGTCTGGTCATATGATAATATATCCGATGAGGGTAAAGGCTTGTTGGGCATGTAATGAAACGCTTTTCCACCCTGAATTACCCCCGATGGGCGATATTTAATTTTGTTGTACTCAGTATCTTCGGCGTAATACTGCGCTACATGCAGCTTTACGATGTCCCGGGGCTTAATTACCAGTTCATCCTGCACGCCCACTCGCACTTTGCTTTTTCGGGCTGGATGTTTTTTTCCATCGCTTTATTGATCGCGTTGTTATGCAGTGACGGTAAAATAAGTATCGGTTTCCAAACTATACTCGTGCTAACCCTTATCAGTTCATATGGCATGCTGGCCAGTTTTTCCCGGCAGGGTTATAAACTGGTTTCCATCAGTTTTTCCACCCTTTTCATAGTTATAACTTTTCGTTTTACCTACCTCTTATTTCATCGAAATTTACTAAAGGAACATGTGAATGAGCCGGCTTTTATCCTGCTGGGGGAAGCCTGATCTTACTATGTCTTTCGGCATTAGGCCCATTAGCCCCAGGCCCACTGGCTGCATCAGGACTAAAAAATACGTCGTACTACCAGGACGCGATCTATTTTTACCTGCATTTTCAAATGAATGGGTTTATGTTACTGGCTGTTTTGGGACTATTGGCTGCCTCTTTGCCATTTAAGCCATTAACAAAACAATCCGGGATCTGGCTATATCTTTTTGTCTCTTCCGCCATCCCGCTATACTTTATTTTTACGCTATGGAGCCAGCCCGGTAATGGTATCCTAATACTCGCTGCTTTCGGCGGAAGTCTAAATCTGGTGTGCTGGCTGGTGCTATGCCTTAAATTTAAAAGCGTATGGCGCGATCTGTCTTTTATCGAACGAGCAGCTATCATTGGCCTCACTTTCAAATGCCTTTTTCAGCTATTGGTTTGTATTCCCCGCATTGGTGACTGGGCCGTCATTAACCGCAATCTGATCATAGGCTACATCCACCTGCTCTCGCTCGGTATCATCATGCCTTTACTTATCGGGCAGTTGGTACGCAAAGGGTTTATAATAACAGGAATAATAACCAGCGCCTTGAATTATGCGTACGTCGGGCTCACTGTAGTCTATTTAGCTTTGTTATTTATCCAGCCAATGCTGGCGCTTTTTGATATAGCTATTCTTTGTTATCAGCAGTTGTTACTGTGGTTGTGCCTGCTGTTACTGGGCTTTGGAGCAGGACTGTTGGTGACGACCAGAAAAATGAATAATCACCAGCGATTATGACCGGCATCACTTTTTGGCCGGTAAATAAAGAGATATTTGTCTTTTATATCCAATGGTGCCGCTGCCGGGTTTCGCGCGGACAGCGCCAGGCCAATCATATTTATTTTAAACCCCGCTAACGCTATGATCATCGCTGAAGAAAGAGAAAAATCAACCGTGTATACCGCTGAAGAAGCTTACCAGCAGTCACTTGAATATTTTAAAGGCGATGAACTCGCGGCCGGGGTATGGGTAAATAAATATGCCCTTAAAGATTCTGCCGGCAATATTTACGAAGCTACACCAGATGATATGCACCATCGTATCGCGAACGAGATCGCACGGATAGAGCAGCGCTATCCTAATCCGTTGTCGGCGGATGAAGTGTTCGAACTGATCCGTGACTTTAAATATATTATCCCGCAGGGAAGCCCCATGACGGGCATCGGCAATCCCTTTCAGGTCGGTTCTCTTTCCAATTGCTTTGTGATCGGCAATAGCGGCGATGCCGATTCGTACGGTGGAATATTCAAGATAGACCAGGAACAGGTACAACTTATGAAAAGACGGGGCGGCGTAGGCCACGACCTGTCGCACATACGCCCGAAAGGCTCCCCGGTAAAAAACTCAGCATTGACCTCCACTGGCATCGTGCCTTTTATGGAGCGCTTTTCAAACTCCACCCGCGAGGTCGCCCAGATGGACGGCGCGGCGCGCTGATGCTTTCAGTGGCTATCAGGCACCCCGATGCGGAGGATTTTATAGACGCTAAAATGGAACAGGGTAAAGTAACCGGGGCCAATGTATCCGTACGGATAGATGATGCTTTTATGGAAGCAGTAGAATCGGGGTCTCCCTACCAACAGCAATACCCGGTGGATAGCGGTTCACCAACTCATGAAAAGCTGATCGACCCTGTGCCGCTGTGGCAAAAGATCATTCATAATGCCTGGCGTTCGGCAGAGCCCGGTGTTTTATTTTGGGATACCATCATCCGGGAATCGTTACCGGACTGTTACGCCGATCTGGGCTATAAAACCGTTTCTACCAATCCCTGCGGCGAGATACCGTTGTGTCCCTATGACTCCTGCCGCTTATTGGCTATTAACCTGTTTAGTTACGTAACCAACCCTTTTACCGCCGAAGCGGCATTTAATTGGGACATCTTTAAGAAGCACATTCATGTGGCCCAGCGCATTATGGATGATATCATTGATTTGGAGCTGGAGAAAATCGACTCGATTCTTGAAAAAATAGCCGCGGATCCGGAGAATGCTGAATTGAAGCGTACGGAAACGAATTTATGGCAAAATATCCAGACCAAAGCCAAAGAAGGGAGAAGGACCGGAATCGGTATTACAGCCGAAGGTGATATGCTGGCCGCCCCGGGCTTGCGCTACGGCAGCGATGAGGGCACAACTTTCGCTGTGCAAATGCACCGCATCCTGGCATTAGAGGCTTACCGGGCGTCGGTTAACGCCGCCAGGGGAAAGGGGCGCATTTGCCTTATTTGATGCAGAAAGGGAGCGGCATAACCCGTTTATGCTCAGATTGTCCGCTGCGGATCCCCAGCTTTTCAATGAAATGCAGGAACACGGCAGGCGTAACATGGCGTTACTTACCATTGCACCTACCGGAACTACCAGCCTGATGTCGCAAACCAGCTCGGGGATCGAACCGGTATTTATGCCGGTATATAAACGCCGCCGGAAAGTGAATCCCGGAGACCAGGAGGCACGGGTGGATTTTGTAGATGAGCTGGGTGACTCCCGGAAGAATATGTCGTCTTTCACCATCGGTTTAAGCAATGGATGACCGTGAACGGTTATGACCTTAACAAAATTATTCGCAGCAAGAGCTGGACGAATTGGTGGCGCTGTCGCCTTATTACAAAGCTACGGCCAACGATGTTGATTATCTTAAAAAAGTAGAGATGCAGGGGCAGATCCAGCAATGGGTCGATCACTCCATCAGTGTTACCATCAATATGCCTTCCGAGGTAACCGAGGATGTGGTGGGACAACTTTATATGGCGGCCTGGAAGTCAGGCTGCAAAGGCATCACCGTATATCGGGATGGTTCACGCTCGGGTGTGCTTATTGCGAATACAAAAGAAAAAACAGAGAATGCTACAGGGCGAGAAACGGCATTTCCTGTCGACAGGCCCCGTGTCCTTGATGCGGAGATCGTCCGTTTCCAAAACAATAAGGACAAATGGATCGCTTTCATCGGGTTGATTGACGGTAAACCTTACGAAATATTTACCGGCCTTGCTGACGATGAGGATGGTATCCTTATCCCGCGGTGGGTAAACGACGGCATGATCATCAAAAACAGAGATAACGCTGGCGGATCCCGTTATGATTTTCAATACCAGAACAGGTACGGCCACAAAACGACAATCGAAGGACTTTCCTACAAGTTCAACCCCGAGTACTGGAACTACGCCAAATTGATCTCCGGAACCTTACGCCATGGCATGCCTATTGAAAAGGTGGTCGATCTGGTTGGCAGTCTTCAACTCGACGAGGCTATTAATACCGGAAGAACGGCGTAGCCCGGGCGTTGAAAAATATATACCGGATGGTACAGCAGTAAAAAAACAAGTTTGTCAGAATTGTAACTCTACCAACCTGCAATACCAGGAAGGCTGCCTGAACTGCAAAGACTGCGGCTCTTCTAAATGCGGTTAAGTTAGCTTTTGTTTTTTTTTAACGGCTTTCGCGCCATAGTGACAAGGATCACTTTTTTATTCAATAATAAAAGATACGTTTGTCTTTTATTATTTTAAACATCAAAAAATGGAAGTATTAGACATTCTTGACGTCACGGTGATAGAACCGCGATTCAAACACCCAACTATCTTCGACAAGTTCGATTCGCTGCTTGGCGGCGAAGCTTTTATTATTCACAATGATCATGACCCCAAGCCTTTGTACTACCAGTTGCTGGCTGAAAGAGGACAGGTTTTTGCCTGGGATTACCTGGAAAGCGGCCCGCAGATCTGGCAGGTAAAGATCGCGAAGAAGACTGAAGCTGAAAACACGGAGACGATCGGTCAGATTGTGGCCGGTGATTATCGCAAAGCGCAGGTTTTTAAAAACCGGGTATCGACTTTGCTGCGGCGGTAAGAAAACGATCGCTGAGGTCTGCGAAAAAAGGGTATCGACCCGGAAGAAGTAGAACGCCAGCTTGCTGCGGTTAAAGGTGAAGCTGCGACTACCAGCGAAAATGATTTTCAGAATTGGGATCTGGGGTTCCTGAGTGATTATATCATTAATACACATCACCGCTATGTACGCGAGAACACCCAGTTTATACTTGAGATGGCGCAGAAAGTAGCCGGGGTTCACGGCGAAAGGCACCCCGAACTCATCCAGGTTGCTGACCTGTTTTCGCGGATCGGGAATGACCTGACCCTCCATATGGTGAAGGAAGAAAAATATTGTTCCCGTTCATCAAAGAACTGGCACAGGTTTATAACTCCGGGGGATGCTTCCGTCAGCCAACTTCGGTAAGATCTCTGTACCAATACAGGTGATGGACTCAGAGCATGAGCAGGTAGGCGGAGATTTTGAAACGATAAGAAAGATCACTTCAAATTACCAGTTGCCAGAAGATGCCTGTAGTTCTTATACCATCCTGTTCAAAAAACTCGATGAATATGAAAATGATCTGCACCGTCATGTGCACCGAAAGTAATATCCTGTTCCCTAAAGCAATTCAGCTGGAAAAGGAATTGTCTTAAAGGATAAAAATATATTTTAGGTTTGTAAAATCAACTGCAGGAAAATGATACTATCCAAATCTTGTGAATACGCCATCCGTGCCACCGTCTATATCGCGTTAAAAAGCGGGAAGAATGAGAAGGTGGGCATCATAGAAGTAGCGGAAGCGATTGGTTCACCCATGCATTTTACCGGCAAGATCCTGCAAACCCCGGTTCGTAAAAACATTCTTTCTTCGGCTAAAGGGCCCACCGGCGGCTTTTATCTGGAAAACGGTCACTTGCTCTTCCTGATCGACATTGTCAGGGCGATTGATGGCAATGGCCTCTTCTCTGCCTGTGTACTTGGTTTAGAGAAGTGTTCAGAAACTCAGCCCTGCCCGATGCATGAGCAGGTGAAGCCCATCAGGGAGATGCTGTTGGACGAATTCAGTAAAAACCGGTAACCGAGCTGGTATCAGGATTCGGTGCGAACGGGTATTTTTTAAAATAAAAATTTGCCTTAATAAAAGACAATTACATCTTTTATAATTATGATTAAATTCATAAAATAAGTCTTATATATTTAAATATATGGCCTTTAAACATGATTTAAATCATGTTTAATATTGAGGTCGGTCATCTCGAGCATCCGGCCTTAGCCATAATTTAGCTTAATTAAAAATCAGCAAAATGAAAAATCCAAAAACCTTAATTCTCGCCGGCCTGCTAGCGGGAATGACTCTTCTGTTTGCCTGCGGTCAGTCTAACGGCGGATCAGAAGCGGAATCAACTTCGACGGCACCGGCAGCAGCTGCCACAACCGCGGATATCGACCCGGAAGCAAAAAGCGACAGTAAAGGTATCGGCAAGTTCAAGGAGATTAAACTGGAACCAATAGACGCGGCAATGGCCGCTAAGGGCGAAGCGGTATTCAGCGCCAAATGTTCTGCCTGTCATAAAATGACTGATCAGAAGGTCGTAGGCCCGGGCCTGCTGGGTGTGACCAAAGGCGTACACCGGAATGGATCATGAACCAGATCACCAACCCGGTGGAAATGGAAGCTAAGGATCCGGTCGGACAAGCGCTGTTGGCTAAACACCTTACCCAAATGACCTTCCGTGATGTTAGCGATGAGCAAACGCGCCAGATACTGGAATATTTTAGAAAAAACGATAGTAAATAACTTAACGCTAAAAAGAATCATGAAATTTTCTAACTATAAATTACTGCTACCCATTTTGGCCCTGCTGGTAGGCGGTACGATGCCCGGCTGTAAACCGGGCCAGCCGGATCTTCGGTTGATGCCGATGCCGCCAAAAAAGTATACGTGGCCCCCGGGAAATACGACGAAATCTATACATTCATGTCCGGCGGTTTCAGCGGGCAGGTCGCGGCCTATGGGATCCCGTCCGGGCGTTTATTAAAAGTGATCCCGGTTTTTTCACAAAATCCTGAAAATGGTTACGGTTATTCCGAAGAGACCAAGCCGATGTTGAACACCTCACATGGATTTGTGGCGTGGGATGACTCTCACCACCCGGAATTGTCAAAAACCAATGGCGAAGACGATGGCCGCTGGCTGTTTATTAACGGTAACAATACGCCGCGTATCGCACGGATCGACCTGACCACATTCAAAACCACGGAGATCATCGAGCTGCCGAACATCGGTGGCAACCACGCTTCGCCATTCTGTACAGAAAATACGGAGTATGTGGTGGGCAACACACGCTTCAGCCAGCCGCTGGATGATGCTGCTAATGATGTACCGATAGACAGTTATAAAAAGAACTTTAAAGGCGCGGTGTCATTTGTAAAAGTGGATAAAGAAACAGGCGGCATGAAACTGGCTTTCCAGCTGATAGTGCCGGCTTTCAATTATGACTTGGCGCACGCCGGTAAAGGCCCGTCGCATGACTGGATGTTCTTTACCTGCTATAACACCGAACAGGCTAATACGCTGCTGGAAGTTAATGCCAGCCAGCGTGATAAAGACTTCGTAATGGCCATTAACTGGAAAAAAGCCGAAGAACTGATTGCCCAGGGGTAAAGGCACCAGGATACCGGTGAAATATGCCCACAATGTGTACAGCGATAAAACCCATAGCGCTACTTCGACTATGGAAAAAGAAACCCAGATCCTGGATGTAACCAAATTCCCCGGCTTAGTATATTATATGCCCTGCCCGAAATCGCCGCACGGCGTTGACGTAACCCCTGACGGTGAAAGCATTGTTGCCAGCGGAAAGCTGGCGGCCGTGATCCCGGTATTTTCTTATAAAAAGATGCTGGACGCGATAGACAAAAAAACTTATGATGGCATGGTTGCCGGTAATTTGCCTGTATTAAAATATGAGGCTGTATTACGCGGTGAAGTAAAAAAGCCAGGCCTTGGCCCGCTTCATACCGAATTTGATGACAAAGGCTTTGCCTATACCACCATGTTCGTGTCATCAGAAGTAGTGAAATGGAAAGTAGACAACCCGGAGATCATCGATCGCGCCCCCGTATTTTATTCACCAGGGCCACTTATCCATCCCGTGCGGCGATTCTAAAAAACCTTATGGTAAATACGTGATCGTTATGGATAAAATCACCAAAGACCGTTACCTCCCTACCGGCCCGGAACTTTCACAAGCAGCGCAGCTGTTTGATATTTCGGGTAATAAAATGAAGTTATTGCTGGATTTTCCGACCATTGGCGAACCGCACTATGCCCAATCTATACCGGCTGAAAAGATCGTAAAGAACCAGGTAAAATTCTTTAAACTGGCCGAGAATACCAACCCGTATGCAGTTAAATCAGAAAAGGAAACCAAAGTGGTGCGGAACGGCAAACGCGTGGACGTTTATATGACCGCCATGCGTTCACACCTTGCCCCTGACAATATCGAAGGCATCCAGATAGGCGATGATGTGTATATCCACGTGACCAACCTCGAGCAGGACTGGGACGTACCGCACGGATTTGCGATCAAAGGCGCCAATAACGCCGAATTGCTGATCATGCCGGGCGAAACCAGCACGCTTAAATGGAATCCTTATCAGCAGGGCATCGTTCCGTTCTACTGTACAGATTTCTGTTCTGCGCTTCACCAGAAATGCAGGGTTATTTCAGGGTATCTCCTGCGGGTTCAAAAGTTGCAATCAAATTCTCTATCGGTGTAAACCCGGTAACTCAATAATTATCTCAACTGTCGTGTGCCGGGCTCCCGCGCGGCATACGGCAGTTAATCTTTAGCTCATGAAACCGATAACCAGAATATGGATAGCCGCTGCCTGTTTACTCATGCTCAGCGCTTATTTTTTACCGCTTTGGCATATTATGCTGGATGCGCCCCAATACCCGGAAGGGCTGGAAATGAAGATATGGCTGAACGGGCTGTCAGGCAACATTGATCAGATCAACGGACTGAATCATTATATCGGCATGAAATTTATTTCGGTAGATGATTTTGCCGAGTTTAAGATCCTGCCTTATATTTTCGGCATACTGATATTCATCGGTATAGCTGCTGCGATCGCCAAAAGCCGCCGCCTGCTATGGGCCTGGTTCATCGGCCTATGCCTGTTCGCCATCATAGGGTTCGCTGATTTTTATGTGTGGGAATATAACTATGGACATCACCTTAATCCGCATGCCGCCATTAAGGTGGAAGGGATGAACTACCAGCCCCCGCTGTTCGGCTACAAGCAATTACTCAACTTTACGGCCGGCTCACTACCCGATACCGGAGGAATACTGGTCGGCATCGGCGGGATCCTGGTCGCCGCATCGCTTTTTTACAAACCGCGCTCATCGTCAAACAATATCAAATGAAAACCCTAAGTGCTTTTATTATTATGCTTTGTTGCCTGCTGCTGGGCGCCTGCAGCCACGCTCCCGAGCCGATACGCTATGGAAAGGACGCCTGTGCACACTGCAAAATGACGATCATGGACAAACGTTTTTCGTCTGAACTGGTCACCGCTAAGGGTAAGGTTTTCAAATTTGACGCCGCTGAATGTATGACCGCTTATTTGAAAGAAAATCCTGCTCAGGCTTCCGACCCGAAAAGCAATTTCTGGTCAGTGATTTCAATCAGCCCGGCCAGCTCTTCGATGCGCGAAAAGCCTGGTTTTTACGCGATAGCTCCCTCTCCTCGCCTATGGGCGGAAATTTGGCGGCCTTTAGTATGTGGGAAGCAGCACAGCGCGCGCAGCATGACCCCACAGCAAAGATCTTTGACTGGACATCGCTTTTAAACGAAGATCGTAAATGAGAGCCCTGCCTGCCAAAATACTGCTGCTTTTGTTACTGCCGGTCATTTCAGCGGCGCGTAATATTGTGGTCTCACCCGGCACCGGTATTACTTCCCTGCAGCAGGCGGTAAGGCTCGCTCAAAACGGTGACACGATACTGGTCAAAAAAGGTGTCTACATTTCGTTGAATACCCCGGTTGACAAATCAGTAACGATATTAGGTCAGAACCAGCCGATACTGGACGCCCGTTTCCGGGAGGAAGTATTGACCATCACCGCCAGTAATGTAAAACTGGATGGCTTTATCCTCAGGAACACCAAGACAGGGTCTATGCGGGATTTTGCAGCTATCCGGCTCAGCAATGTAGCATTTGTGACCATCAGTAATAATACGCTCCTGAATAATTTCTTCGGCATCTACCTGTCCAATTGCCGGCATATACAGGTATTGGATAACCGGGTAACCGGCTCTAATAATATAGAGAATTCGGGAAACGGCATCCATCTATGGAAATGTAAGGAAGTACTCATTCGCGGTAATTATGTGACCCGCCACCGCGATGGTATTTACTTTGAGTTTGCGAAGAAATGCCTTATTGTGAATAACCTCAGCGAAAGGAATATCCGCTATGGCCTACATTTTATGTTCTCAGATGACGATACTTACCGGCACAATACCTTTAAAAATAACGGCTCCGGCGTTTCCGTTATGTATACCCGGCGTATAGCCATGCTGGATAATACTTTTATTGAAAACTGGGGAAGCACCATCTATGGTGTCCTCCTCAAAGAGATTACGGATGCGCGTATCGAGGGAAACCAATTTATCCGGAACACCACTGGTATTTATATGGAAAACTCCGACCGTATCACCATCAAGCACAATGACTTTATTTCTAATGGCTGGGCTATGCGCGTACTGGCCAGCTGCAACAAAAACCATTTTACACAAAACAACTACAAGGGTAATTCTTTTGATGTGACCACTAACGGTACGCTGAAAGAGATTTACTTTAATGACAACTATTGGGACAAATACGAAGGTTATGACCTGAATAAGAACGGCACCGGTGATATACCTTACCGCCCGATCAGCCTTTATGCACAGATCATCGAACAGAATCCCCAAAGCGTGATGCTGATGCGGAGCTTCATCGTCAACCTGATCGATAAGGTAGAACGCGCCATTCCTTCTATAACGCCCGAATCTGTTAAAGACGAAACACCCAGAATGAAACCATGGAAAAAATAATCGCGATAGAAGGTCTCAAAAAATCATTTGGCCGCTTGGATGTGCTCAAAAATGTAAGCTGCAATTTTGCCGGCGGCGGGGTGATTTCTATCCTGGGGCCGAATGCCTCCGGGAAAACGACTTTCATCAAATCCATTCTCGGTATGGTGATTCCCGACAGCGGCAGGATCCTGTTTAAAGGTAAAGCTATTCACGATACGTTTGACTATAAAAGACATATCGGTTATATGCCGCAGATCGGACACTATCCCGATAATATGAAGATCGGCCAGCTCTTTAAGATGGTGATGGATATCCGGCAGCAGGACGCGATAGATACGGACCTGCTGAAAGCTTACGAGCTGGAAAGCATGTATCAGAAAACCATGCGCACCTTATCCGGAGGAACATTGCAGAAAGTAAGTGCTGCTTTGGCCTTTATGTTTAACCCTGATGTGCTGATCCTGGATGAACCTTCCGCTGGCCTTGACCCGCTGGCGGCCGAAGCACTCAAAGAAAAGATTCTTTTAGAAAGGTCAAAAGGAAAGCTGGTACTGATCACTTCACATATCCTGAGCGAAGCCGACGAGATTTCTGATCAGATCCTCTACCTTTTCGAAGGGCAAATTAAATTTTTAAAAACCCTGGCCGAATTGAAGCGGGAAACCGGCGAACAAAAACTGAACAGGGCCCTGACTAAAATTTTAAGTACACATCATGTTAAAGATCGCTAAATATATCATCCTTGATATTGTACGCAGCAAAGTGCTGCTGGCTTATACACTGCTGCTGCTGGCGATCAGCCTGAGTATTTTCCTGTCTGATGCAGATGTGACCAAAGGGCTGGTAAGCATCACGACGGTTATACTGATCATCGTTCCGCTGGTCAGTGTGGTCTATTCGACTACCTATTATTTCAACGCAGCGGAGTTTACCGAAATGCTGGTATCTCAGCCGATCAGCCGGCGCAATATCCTGCTCGGGAAATTCATCGGCATCAGCAGCTCTATTTTGCTGGCCTTTATCTTGGGCGTCTGCCTGCCGGTCGCTCTGTTCGCATACTCGCTAACAGGTATTACGCTCATGATATCCGGCTGCCTGCTCACTTTGAGTTTTGTCTCACTGGCTTTCCTGACCTCCGTGTTAACCCGGGATAAGGCGAAGGGCATCGGCCTGGCCCTAATGCTTTGGTTCTATTTTTCGATCATTTTCGACGGACTTGTGCTGCTGTTCCTGTATTCCTTTGCAGATTATCCCCGGAAAAAGCGATGATCGCGCTGACCGCCTTAAATCCTATAGATCTTGCCCGTATCCTGATCCTGCTCCAGCTGGATATCTCCGCGCTGATGGGTTATACCGGCGCGCTCTATCAGCAGTTTTTCGGCAGCGGTGAAGGCATCGCGTTTTCGCTGCTCCTGCAACTGGTTTGGATCGTCGTACCTCTGTTTTTTGCGCTCAAAATATTTAAAAAGAAAGACCTGTAATGAAGAAGATCATAATACTGTTATTTGCCGCAGCTTTGGCTGTAGCGCCAGAAAAGGCACGTTGTCAAAATGAACCCGCATCAGAAAAACTGGAACTGAACAATGGCGTTAGGTGGAAGGCGGACCCGGCGACCCAAAATAATGTGGCGCGCCTGAAAAATATCGTTAAAAACGCAGGCAGCAAAAAAACGTGGTCACTAAAAAATCACCAGTCCACGGCAAAAGCGCTGCAGGCAGGGGTAGTCAGAATGATAAAAGAATGCCGGCTGAAAGGGCCAGATCATGTGGCCCTGCACCATTGGCTGGAACCCTTGATGGCAAAAATTAACCAGCTGAGTGCTTCAAATCGTGCAGGAATGACAGAAAGATCATTCCATGCGGTCGAGGCTCAGCTTGACCTTTTTGACCAATATTTTCAGTAAAATTATCCCAAAATGAATAGTCTGGCAATTAACAGATGTTTTTATAGGGGCAGGTATCATAAGAAATCACTATAAATATCACGTGTTGTAACGCACTATACCAGTTAGCCAACACTGCCGTTAGTATTTAGGACTTCGCTTAAGGCCTTTTAGGCAGGATCATAACCGGGAGGTTAAGGTGATAGGTCACCTCCCTATTTTGGCCCCTTTTGAACAATGCGGCCATCTGTTCCCGCGACTGCTGCATAACCGCGAGCAGATCAGTATGTTTATTTGCTTTTAGCCACTCCCAGTTCTTTTGACTAATAACATCCGGTATACTGCGGAAATAAACCCCGCCGCAATTAAGTTTACGATACAATTCGCGGTTAAGCTCTTCCTCTGCCCCGCGTATATGTTGGTCGGAGGGGTTACGGTTGAGGTGAGCGACCATCAGTTCGGCAGCAAAACTTTCCAGCAAACTGCCAAGCTCCTCAATGGCGTTAATATCTTCTTCATGCAGTTGTGAAGCGAACGCGATCTTTTCAAAGTTGCGTAGCGGAGCCGTATCCGGAACGACGAGTACCGGCACGGTCGCCCAGTCAATGATTCGGTTACAGATATCGCCCGTTAGGTAGGTCGCCGGGTCCATACCGTTAACCGGTGCCGTCACAATCAGACATATTTCTTCGTTGTGCATGATCTCTGTCATAATGTCCACGATCTCGGTACTCTTACCATATGTGCGGATTTCCGGCAAATAGGAACCTGTAAAAGAACGTTTGGCCAGGTCATGTGACATGCGGCGGGCATGATCGATCAGCAGGTGTTCGTCAGCTTCGGGCTCCTGTTCACCGGCATAAGCCAGTTGCCTTGCGGCCGGCACAGGGCAGTCATGAAACAAAAGCACCCCGGCCTTCATCTTTCTTGCCATATGAAGGGCAAAATGCGTCGCGTGTTCGGCGCTTTTCGAAAGGTCTGTCAGCACTGCAATTGTCTTCATCGGATTTGTTTTAAGATTTTTATTCATTTAACGTTTAACAGATCCTAAAACTCCGCAATTTGCCACACTCAAAAGTGACCTTCGTCATTACCGGACATGATCTTTCGGTGCAAAAAAGCGAAAAGGCCAGTTTACGCACGGATAGTATGATAGGTGACGGCGCGCATTTTTCCTGTCATGCTAATGCGGTACTTTTGCGTTACGGACGACGCAAACAGTTCGTTAGGGAATCAACGCATGATCATATATAAACAATTTACCTTCGACGCAGCACATTTTTTACCCAAAGTGCCGGATGGGCATAAATGCCGTGCGCTGCATGGCCACACTTATCACCTCTCCGTTTTTATTTCAGGCGCGGTTTTACAGGATCCGTGGCTGGGTTATGGATTTCAGCGAGCTCACGGCCGTCTGCAAGCCGGTACTGGAGCGACTTGATCACGCTTTGCTGAATGAGATTCAAGGTCTTGAAAACCCAACAGCCGAAAACGTAGCGTGCTGGCTGTGGCACCAGTTCAGGAACGGGCTGCCTGGTTTGCAAAAAATTGAGCTGAAGGAAACCCCCACCTCAGGCGTAATTTATGAAGGAGTTTAATGTTGGTCCCGGTTTTATATCATTCCCTGTTATTCATCAGGTACCGATACTCCCGTAAATGAGCCAGGTGTTTTTCTCAGGCAGTAAAGAACATTGACCATACTTAGCAGCAGCAGAATACCATTAAACTGATGTGCAACCGCCAGCCAGCTATAAAGAGGAGTCCCACTGCGAAGCAGGCAAAAATGCCCGTGCTGACTTGTGTAATGAGCAAGGTCGGCGGCCAGTTTAAAAATGCGCCACCAGCGGGCGCTAACGGCCGGCTCAAGAGAAACCAGGCAACAAACAGGCCACATAATAAGTAAGCCAGCGACCGATGGATAAACTGTATCAGTAAAGGATCGTAAATAACCCGGTGCAGCCAGGTCTTGCCTGCGTCAGTTGATGACATAAAGATCGCTCCATTCATATCCGGCCGTGGGTGCGTAAAGGGCCGCGTGCGTACCTGCCATAAAAGCCCCGTAGATGAGCTGGAACCCGAGGGTAATAACGATAGCCCCGGTTAAATTACGGAAAGGTCGGACCGGACTGATTGTTGCATGGTTCGCTCCTGAATCAAGGAACATCCAAAACAGATAGGAAAGCAGGAAAAGCGCGAGGCAAAAATGCACTGCCAGCCGGATATGGCTAACTGTTACATCTGTGTCGTTCAACCCGCTCTGCACCATCAGCCACCCGGCGAGTCCCTGCAACATCCCAAGCAGGAACAAACCGGCCAGATGTACGCCGAGCGTCCGGTTAAATTTCCCCCGCGTTAGAAAAATAAGGAAAGGGATAATAAATACGAGCCCCATCAGCCGGGCCCACTCCCGATGAACCCACTCCCAAAAAAAGAGCCCCTGATAATCCGCCAGTGTAAAATGGTAATTAAGTTTCTTGAATTGCGCAATGTGCTGATATTGTTCAAAGCTGTGGCGCCACTCGCTGTCACTGAGCGGTGGAAAAACACCCATAAGCGGTTTCCATTCGGTAATTGATAAGCCCGAACCTGACAGCCGGGTAATGCCTCCCGGACGATTTGTACCAGTACCATGAAAATTCCGGCGCCCAGCCAGTTTCGGATCCGCGTTCGGTAATCAGGTGTTGATTCAGACATGAGTTATATCTGGCAAGCAGTGAAATTTAAAATAACGATCTCTCCCTTCGGCCGGGAAGACAAAATGATAGGATAATGCGATCATAACGGAGCGAATAAGAAACAAAGATAATCCCGGCCACCGCGGCAAAAAATGATCCCCGGCACATTTGTTTTCCAGTCAAATCTGTGTATTTTTTTAATTAATATTGTATAACAACCTATTAACTCTTAAAAAATCCCAAACCTAAAAATTAAATCGGGGTGGCGTTTTGGTGTCAGAAATGGTGTATTTATAACGACTGAAAAGATTTTAATAAATAAAAAAATATAAATCATTGCTTTTAGATGCCGATAGACTGTCTTCTACTTCGCCTCTTTTGGGGTTAAGCGGTTTTCATTTAGTAGGTTGAACAAAAGGGATGAATATTACGTTAGATATGATATGGAAATCAATCCGCGGCGCGCTTTCTTTGCCTGGCTGACCGGCGACCGAACCATTTTTCGCCTGGAGGCGCGAATCTTTCATTCGGTCTGTCTGATCATGCTTTGCGGCATCGGTTTGAATATCCCGTTTAATTATCTAATTGGCTTGCCCCGACTGGCCACAGTTATGGGAGTAGCTTTTCTCATAACCGCGGTAGTTTATTATTTATCACGCTTTAAAGGCCTTACAAATTTTGCGATTGTATTGTTTCAATTCGGCGCCAATGCCGCGCTAATCTTAAATTATTATAACAACGCTGGTTTGAACGGCCCTACCTATGCCATATTTTTATTGTGGCTGTTCGTAAGTATCGCGGTGATACCCCGTCGTCAATATCTTATCTGGCTACCGCTTAATTTACTGGCAATGTTCGGCCTTTTTGCCCGGGATTATTATCATCCTGGCTGGATTGTAGCTAATTATCCTGACCGTGCCACGCGTTTTACAGACTTTGGCTATACTTATGTAGTTATAGCCGCGCTTATCATTTTTGTGACTTTGTATATCCGCCGCGCTTATCATCACCAGGCAGCTGAATTAGCCGCCGCCAGCGAGCTCAAAAACAAATTATTATCGGTACTGGCTCATGACCTGCGGGAGCCCCTAAGTTCTATTCAGGGCTTTTTGGAAGTGCTTACAGCTGAAAGCCCGGACGAAGAGGAGCTGCGAAGTATAAAACTGGAACTGTTACAGCGGACTCGCAACGCCTCTGAATTATTGGTCAATCTCTTATCCCGACCCGTGGTCAGCTAGAAGGTACCAGTTTAACACCCGGAGACGTACGTCTAAATCAACTCATTGCGATGGTTATCCTTCAACTCGGGCCTCAGGCTGCCGAAAAATCCATCAGTCTGGAAGCGCCTGAAATCGACGATACCTATGTCCGGGCAGAACCAGATCTGCTGCAACTGGTATTACGCAATTTACTAACCAACGCCATTAAATTCAGCCATCCCGGCGGAACCGTCAAGGTGCAGTTAGAAAAGACAGGGGCCCACTGCCTGATTAAAGTGATAGATAACGGAGTCGGTATTCCTGTGCCCCAGCAGCAGCGGCTATTCACCCATCAGACTCATGCCTTAAGCGGCACAAGACAGGAACGCGGGGCTGGATTGGGTCTTTTTCTATGTCGTGAATTCATGGAGAGACAAGGGGGAACCATTGCGTTTAACAGCACCGAAGGTCAGGGATCTACCTTCTGGATCAGTTTGCCCCGGTCCGCCTGAATAGGTCGAAATATTGATGTAGTAATTTTAATGCAGCTGCATCGAGCGGTTGGAAATTCATCAAAGATCATACTGCGTTTGGCGGTACTTTTAATGAAAAAACCCCTTAAATCAGGGATTTAAGGGGTTTTTAGGTGTAGAGCCTGTCTACTTAGTGCGCCCACACGGGCTCGAACCGGGGACCAAAAGATTATGAGTCTTCTACTCTAACCAACTGAGCTATAGGCGCGCAGAAATCTTGTTAAATTTCAGGCTGCAATGTTACAACTTTCTGCTGAAAATTGCAAAGCCTTATTTTAATTAAAATACTATATTTTTGATGGCAGTACTTTTAATAAGGCGCTATTGTTTACATGGATAAGCTATCACAAAACCGCAGACAAGCATTACAAACTTTAGGGCTAACAGCCGGTGCCGCCCTATTAAATACATCTGTATCAGCCATCAATGTTTCAAAAAAAACTAATGCAGCGTTTAAATATTCGCTGAATATGAGTACCATTCGCGGGCATAAATTAGGGTTTATTAAAGAGCTGCAGGTAGCCGCGAAAGCAGGTTTTACATCCGTAGAAATATGGATAGATACTTTTCAAACCTACCTTCAAACCGGGGGAACAACAGCTGAAGCCAAAAAATCATTGCCGACCGGATATCACGATAGAAAACGCAATAGGTTTTGCCAAATGGATAGTTGACGATAAAACAACACGTGAAGCCGCTCTTAAACAGTTACAAACAGAAATGGATTTGCTGGCGCAGATAGGTTGCCCTCGTATTGCCGCACCACCTTCAGGGGCTACCGGATTACCATTGATAAACCTTGATGTTATCACTGAACGTTATATCAGTATATTAGAAATGGGCACCAAAACCGGCGTTATACCCATGGTTGAAATGTGGGGCGGATCGGCCAACTTAAAGCGTATAGCCGAGGTATTGTATGTTGCTGCTGCAAGCGGCCATAAAAATGCGCTGGTATTGTTAGATTCATTTCATATTTACAAAGGTGGGTCAAGTGTAGAAAGTTTAGCATTTGTAGGTAAGGATGCCATAGCGGTATTTCATATGAATGACTATCCCGCAGGCATTTCCCCGGCTAAAATATCAGAACCCGACCGTATTTATACCGGAGATGGTATCGCTCCGCTTAGACAAATTTTACAAACTCTTAAAAACCCCGCTAAACCGGTAGTGCTTTCGCTTGAAGTATTTAACGAAAGTTATTATAAACAAGATGCTTTATTAGTAGCCAAAACCGGCCTTGCTAAAATGAAAGCAGTTACCCAAGGAATTTAAACTATGAAATCCATTAAGAACATTATTTTTGATTACGGCAACGTAATATTTCATATCGATTTTAATAAAGTAGCACAAGCCTGGAAAGATTTGGGTATAACCAACGCACACGAGTTTTACGGTCACCGACAACAGGATGGTGTATTTGATGCTTTGGAGAAAGGCGAGATAAGTACGGAAGCCTTTGCCGACCGCATACGCAAGCTCACCGGCAAACCCGAATTATCCAACGAGCAAATTAACCACGCCTGGAATCAGATCTTTATCGGCATCCCCAAAGGGAATCATGAATTGCTGTTGCAACTAAAAGATAAATACCGCACATTTTTATTGAGTAATATCAACGCTATCCACTACGATTATGTGCATGATTATTTAAAACGCGAATATGATATGAATGACAACAGCGGCCTGTTTGAAAAAACTTATTATTCGCACCGGTTGGTAAACGTAAGCCTGACGCCGAAATCTTTGAACAAGTATTGAAGGAAAACAACCTCGACCCGGCGGAGACTTTGTTTATTGATGACAGTCCCCAGCATTTAGAGACAGCCAAAAAACTGGGATTACAAACCTATTTAATGACAGCGCCCGATAATATCCGGGAATATTTTAAAATAAACGGATTGCTGTAACTATCAACACTATAATATGTAGACTAACGCTACAGCTTTCTTCTTTCCTTCTCTTTAACTATTAATCCAAGCTCCCGGCTCATTTGCCCGGCTATGGCCGTGTTTTCCTGCGCGCGACGGAACAAGTAGGGTAATACCGCTTTTATCGGTCCGTAGGGCACGTATTTAGCGACGTTATAATCCGCATCGGCAAGATTAAAGCTAAGGTTATCGCTCATGCCTAATAATTGGGCAAAATATATGTGGGGGTGTTTATGGTCGATTTTATTTTTCTCCAAAAGTTCGGTTAACAAACGGCAACTTTCTTCGTTATGGGTACCCGATACAAAGGCAATGCTTTTTATATTATCTATACAATACTCAAGCGCCAGGTTTAAAGTCCTTATCGCTGGCTTCTTTAGTAGGTTGAATGGGCGATGGATAACCTTTTTCTTCGGCACGTTTGCGTTCTTTTTCCATATAAGCACCGCGTACCAGTTTAGCTCAAGGATAAAATTCTCCTTTACGGCCACTTCATTATCATCCATTATAGAATCTAATTTATCGTGCCTGTAAAACTGGTAAGTGTTATAAACAATGGCCTTTTCCTTATTAAATTTGCGCATCATATTCAAAGCCAATAAATCGATCGTATCCACGGATCCGGGTTTCCTCGGCATCTATCATTACCGGTATATTTACGGAATGCGCTTTTTCGCAAATAGCCAATACTCTGTCCTGTACTTTTTGCCATTCCTGCTGCTCGGCATCAGTAAGTGTGGCTTTCGCATCTAATTTTTCAAGCAAGCCAAAACGCGCAACACCGGTTACTTTAAACACGGTAATAGGTATGGCTTTATCTTTTGCCGCGCGTTTTATAGTGCGGATGATCTCTTCGCAGGTCTCGTCAAAAACTTTTTCATCGTCCTCGCCTTCTATCGAATAATCTAATATTGTACCTACGCCACCGCTCTCCGTGCTTTTTATTGTTTTCTCGCATTCGCGGATAGTTTCGCCGCCGCAAAAATGTTTAAATATGGTGGCCTTTATCAGTCCCTTAATGGGTAAACCTATCTTAACAGCAAAATTTGTTATGGGCGGGCCTATCTTCACTAAAAAATTAACATTAATTACCTTGAACAGCCAGTAGGCACGGCTCAGATCAGCATTTGATGAGTGGCGGAAAGCAATTTCCGTATTTTCAAAAGACAGGCTATTTTTTGCAGTCATAGTAAGAGTTAGTGGTTCCTTATATTTTTCTTATCCAACCAATAAGATAAGCTACTACCAGAACCGTTTAGCGTGCTGCAAAATTATAAAATGATAGTTACATAACTCATTATTCTGCGAATAGTTTATTTTTGCCCCCTGATGATAGAGTTTAAAGTTACCGGCGATTATATCCCAATGATACAATTATTAAAAGCAACCCACCCGGTTTCGACAGGGGAGAAGCGCAAATAGTTGTAGATGAGGGAGAAGTAAAATATAATGGCGAAATTGATTACCGCAAACGTCTTAAAGTGAAGAAGGGTGACGTGGTTGAATTTAGAGGTAATAAAATAAAAGTGATTTAACACTATGAGTACAATAGATACCGATACTTGCACATTAGATGCTAATATGGATACGATACAAAGCAACAATTACAATATATATTTCGACAATAGCTTAGGCGAGCTTGCTACTTTTATTGAGCAAGGGCGTTATTCGCGCTTTTTTGTTTTAACCGATGAAAATACCGCGAAATACTGCCTGCCCTTATTAAGGGAGCGCTTGGGAAATCCTGACAACTTTGATATTATAGAAATTAACGCCGGTGAAGAAAGCAAGGATATTGACTTTTGTATAGGTGTATGGAAAATGCTGATAGACTTTGGTGCCGATCGTCAAAGTTTATTGATAAACTTAGGTGGCGGTGTTATAAGCGACCTTGGTGGTTTTGCAGCATCAACCTTTAAGCGCGGGATTGATTTTGTACATGTACCCACTACCCTATTATCACAGGTTGATGCATCAGTTGGCGGTAAAACTGGAATTGATATTGATAGCATTAAAAACATCATCGGCACGTTTACACAGCCAAAAGCTGTATTTATTGAGTACGAATTTTTAAAGACCCTGCCGGCCCGCCAGATCCTATCAGGTACGGCAGAAATGCTGAAACATGGTTTGATTTGTGATGCTGAATACTGGAACCTGCTTAAACAAAGCGACCTTAGCACGACTACTGCCGAAATGGTTTACAAATCAGTAGCCATTAAAAACAAGGTGGTGCTGGAAGATCCGCACGAAAAGAACATTCGCAAATCATTAAACTTTGGGCATACTATTGGTCACGCGGTTGAAACCTGGTCGTTGATTAACGATACAGATTCATTGTCACATGGCGAAGCTATTGCTATCGGTATGATCTGTGAGTCTTACTTATCCTACAAAAAAACAGGTTTAAGCAGCGATGAATTGGCAGAGATTACCCGTTTTTAACGAATTTATACCCGCGCTACGAATTAAAAATGGAGCATAGCGATACCCTTTTAGCGTATATGCTTAAAGATAAGAAGAACAGCAACGGTAAAATTAACTGCACTCTACTGAGCACGATAGGCCAATTTAACATCGACAATATTTGTACTGCTGATGAGTTGTTGGAGGGATTGAATTATTATGCCGGTTTATAATTACTAAACAAAAATATTGAAGCCGTTCAACACCAGAGCGGCTTTTTTACTTGTTCTTGATTTTTTAGCATAAATTTTCACCCTTTCCAAATGGGTAGCTCAGTTGGTTTGAGTAAATGACCCATAATCTTTTGATTCTCGGCTCGCCGCCCGTGTGGGCGTGCTGCAAAAGTCTCTTATTGACAACTAAGGGCTTTTTCTTTTCAGGTGTTATGATGTAACTAAAACATCTGCTTACGTCGATTATCACTGACCTGATTTCTTGCGTGTCAACTCATTATTATCATAAAACCTACCGAATCAAAGTAATAACAAACTTCGCCATAAGTGTTTGTAATACATATTTTTATATTGTGTTTGCCGATTACACCCAAACCTATTGTACAATTATGAATTATCACCATAAAACAATAATTTAGCAACTAAAACATTTGAAACAGAGGGGTTGATAATTAATAATCCAATAAGTTTAAAGTCGAATAGATTCTATGAAAATTCTGTTGATATATCCTGAAATGTATGATTCATTTTATGCTTTCAGGCATGCCGCTTCTTTAGTAGGTAAAAAGGCAGCTTTCCCCCGCTGGGCTTATTGACCGTAGCGGCCATGTTACCTAAAAACTGGGAACGAAGACTGATCGATTTAAATGTAAAGCCATTGTCTGATTCGGATATTGAATGGGCTGACATGGTTTTTCTTTCAGCTATGAATGTGCAGGAAGAGTCTGTGCGAAAGATTATTGAACAATGTAAAAGAAAAAATGCAATTATCGTGGCCGGCGGCCCGCTTTTTACACATGAACATGAGCGTTTTGAGGGCGTCGATCATTTCGTTTTAAATGAAGCTGAAATTACACTTCCACTATTTCTGGCCGATTTGAAATTTGGCCAGGCGAAGCCTATTTATAAAACACATGAGTTTGCTGATGTAAGCCAAACCCCGGTTCCGCAAATGGACCTGATCAATATGAAGGACTATTTGTATGCTATTGTACAATTTTCACGAGGTTGTCCATATCTATGCGATTTTTGTGATGTGACAACCTTGTATGGGCGTAAACCTCGTACTAAGTCTGTAGAGCAAATTATGGCAGAGTTAGATCTGATTCATAAGACAGGCGAAAGTCAGTTAGTGTTGTTTGCCGACGATAATCTCATTGGAAATAAAAGAATTTTAAAATCTGATTTACTTCCGGCATTAATCGAATGGCAATACAAAACCAACCCGGGTTTATATTTTGCAACACAGTTGACCATCAACTTAGCAGATGACGAGGAGATGATGCGGCTGATGCTTGAAGCTAAATTCAGAAACATATTTATCGGAATTGAAACTCCGCAAGAAGAAAGCTTGAAATTTTCACTAAAAATCAAAACCTAAAGCGGGACTTATTGAGTAATGTCCATAAGTTGCACCAAGCAGGCTTTACAATTATGGGCGGGTTTATAGTTGGCTTTGATACTGATACGGAAGATAGCTTTAAAAACATAGTTAATTTTATACAAGAAAGCGGAATTCCTGTTCCGATTGTAAATGTGTTAAAAGCACCGCCGGGTACAGCGCTGTTTGATAGGATGAACCGTGAAAACCGGCTCTCCCGGCATTTTACCTTTTCTGAAGGGGAAACTAACATAATTCCGACAATGGGGGCAGAACGTTTAAAAAGCGGCTTTTTAGAGGTAATATCCAGTATTTATCCTCCTGAACATTCTTATAAAAGGTTAAAAAGTTTTTGGAGATGCACGAGTTCCCTAAATATGGTGTTAAGATGAAACAGAAATATACCATGTCCCAATTTTATTATATTATAAAAGCATTTGTAAAATTGGCTGTATATGATAAAGACAGTAAATACTACCGCGAGTTTTTGCTGTGGACATATAAAAACAAACGAAGCCATCTCTCGGTAGCCTTGACGTATGGAGTTATGATTTATCAATTGAGAGAAAACCATAATCAAATTGTAACTACACTTTCAAAATCGGCCTGATGGATGTGTAATCTTTTTTTTAAGAAGAAAGAGCGATAGCAACGTAATACGCAACCTATGTATTTGTCAATCAAATGATAGAAAATAGCAGTTTAAGTAGTCGAGTAATTTTCTCAGTTTTTTTATTATATGTTGCTTTGTATTTGCTCACTGATCTTATAATGACGATATTATTGATCAAGGAGACATAAGCCTTGGTTTAGTGGAGTTATAGATCATGTTGAATATGATATCAAAGAGCTTCCAACCATCTTAATAAGCATACAAGTTATTATATAGGATCAGTTTATGATCCAAGGCATAAGATAGAAATCGGTGATTCATGATAAAAGTCAAGGGTTCTGTAATGTATAAATTAATTAAGAAAGACGGGAGAGGTAATTGAATTTGATCGATAAGTCAGATTACATCCAAAGTAAAACAAAATTATCTACCACCAAATTCAATTTCACAATATAAAATTCGGATGGGATCCTTTATTTTGAAAAAATAAAAATTTTCTATTGACATATCTTTTTAATCTCCTATATTTACGGCATAATAAAAAAATGAAAGCAACAACCGCATATTTTTTTGGTTACTACTACTTTTACTTTACCAAGTAAGAGCCGGGACTAATATGCACTAACACACATATAAAGAAACTTAAAAAGTCCCGGCCCGTAAAGCCGGGATTTTTTGTTTTAACGCAGTTATGAAGAAAGATAAACCAAGAGTAGCCATACAGGGCATCCGCGCTTCGTTTCACGAAGAGGCGGCCTTTAAATACTTTGGAGAAAACATCCAGACTATTGAGTGCAACTCTTTTAAACAAACATTTGACGCTTTAGAAGCAGGCGAAGCCGATTATGTAGTAATGGCTATAGAAAACAGTATTGCCGGCAGTATCCTGCCTAACTACTCTTTATTGTTAAATTATAACTTCCCGGTTATTGGCGAAATTTACCTGCCTATACAGCTGCATTTAATGGCATTGCCCGGTGTTGCATTTGAACAGGTAAAATACGTAACTTCGCACCCAATCGCTATACGTCAGTGTGTAGACTTTTTTGATGAATACCCGCATCTTAAAATAGTTGAAAGCAGTGACACCGCCGCTTGTGCCAAACGGATAGCCGAGGAAAAATTAACTGATACCGTTGCTATTGCGAATACCTTAGCAGCCAAACTATATGGTTTGGATATTATTGAGCGTCGTATCGAATCCAATAAAAAGAATTTCACACGTTTCCTGATATTAACAACCCATGAAAACGCGGTTAAACAACCTGCTAACAAGGCATCGCTTTGCTTCCGTGTTAGTAATCAGGTAGGCGCATTAGCTAAAGTGTTGAATATTTTTGCTAACCGTGGTGTTAATATGAGCAAAATACAATCAATGCCGGTTTTAGGTAAGCGCAACGAGTATAACTTTTACGTAGATGTAGAGTGGGAAGAAACCAAGCAATATGACAGCGCTGTAAAACAGATTTTAAAATACACACATAATTTTAATATACTGGGCGAGTATAAGCGTCATGAAGAAGAGAATGACAAATCCCTTACAGCGCCGGCCAAACCCGAAAGAAAATATATCAGCGTAAAAAAGCTAAATAGTCAGGACGACCGAAAGTCGGTAAGTCCGAAAGAAATAAAAAAATAGGAAAATAGAAAATTAAAATATATACAACAACAAACTACGGACTTCCATACTTGTGGACTTCCAGACAAACAAACAATACAAATGAAACTTAATTTAAACATCCAACCATTAAACACCGGATAACGGCCGTTAATCAGCCATTATTGATAGCTGGTCCGTGCAGCGCAGAGACTGAAGATCAGCTGGTAGCTACTGCTCATTTATTAAAAGCAACCGGTCGCGTTACAGCGTTACGTGCCGGTATCTGGAAACCACGTACCCGTCCCGGAGAATTTGAAGGCATAGGCAGCATTGGTTTAGAGTGGTTAAAACGCGCTAAAGCAGAAACAGGCTTACCTACAGCCGTTGAAGTTGCAACAGCAAAACACGTTGAAGAAGCTTTAGCCGCAGGTGTTGATATCCTTTGGGTAGGCGCACGCTCAACCGCTAACCCGTTTACCGTACAGGAAATTGCCGACGCTTTAAAAGGTGTTGACATCCCGGTAATGGTTAAAAACCCGGTTAATCCTGATATATCTTTGTGGATAGGCGCTTTAGAGCGGATCAACAATGCGGGTATTACCAAATTAGCAGCTATACACCGCGGCTTTTCATCATACGAGAAATCAGCTTTCCGTAATGAGCCAATGTGGGATATAGCTATCCACATGAAAACTTTGGCACCGCATTTACCTTTAATTTGCGACCCGAGCCACATCTCTGGTAACCGCGATCTGATAGGTTATGTATCTCAAAAAGCGTTGGATCTTGATATGCAAGGGCTGATGATCGAGTCGCATATTGACCCGAGTGTTGCCCTGGACCGATGCCAAACAACAAGTTACCCCAGCTGCTTTGGCTGAATTGATAGACCACTTAACGCTTCGTAAGCCTGAAACCAGCAACGCGCAGGTTAATGACAAATTGAGCGAGTTACGTAACAACATCGACAAAATTGACGACCTTATTATCCAGAAAATGGCAGAGCGTATGACAATTGCCGAGCAGATTGGTACTTATAAAAAGATAACAACATCACCATTTTACAGGTTAACCGTTGGGACGAGATTTTAAACAAACGTATTAACTACGGCAAAGCATTAAAACTACATGCCGACTTCACTGAAAAATTATTAGAGTTGATCCATGCTGAATCAATTCGCAAACAAACTGAAGTTATGAACGCGGGACAGGAAGCTGGCCAGCAGGCAGAAAAAGCTTACGCACGTTTAGTACTACATAATGAGTCACAATATCCTGCTTACTAAAGAAAGCAAATCAGTAAATGGCGAGGTGCGCCTTACGGGCTCAAAAAGCGAGTGCAACAGGGCGCTGGTAATTGAGGCCTTAAGTCATGACAAGGTACGGGTTGAAAACATCTCAGACGCTGCTGATGCAGTCACCTTATCAAAAGTACTGGGCCTTACTTTACAAACTGTTGGTTACGAAGCATCACCTATTAAGCACGAGCTGGAGCACAAAATTATTAATATAGGACCCGCGGGTACTGCTATGCGTTTTTTAACTGCTTATTATACTTTGCAGGATGAAGAGGTTGTTTTAACTGGCAGCGAGCGCATGAAACAACGCCCTATTGGTATTTTAGTAGATGCATTACGCAAGCTGGGTGCCGAGATCAGCTATGAGGAAAACGAGGGCTTCCCTCCCATCCGTATAAAAGGCAACTTACAGCAGGCAACTAACCAGATCAGCATTAAAGGTGATATCAGCAGCCAGTATATTACGGCGCTACTGTTGATCGCACCAAAATTGCCGCAAGGCCTGGAGCTGCATATTGAAGGCGACCTGACATCACGCCCCTATGTGGAGATGACCACGGCGATGTTGCAGCAAGCAGGTATACAGCATCAATGGAACGGCAATGTGATCAGCATAGCTTACCGGGAGTTTAAGGAGACCGTATTGCCGGTTGAGCCTGATTGGAGCGCAGCATCATACTGGTACGCTATTGCAGCATTGGCAGATACCGCCGACTTGTTCCTGCACGGCCTTACCCAGTACAGCTTACAAGGTGATAGCGTGATCACCGAGATCATGGCTAACTTTGGTATAACCTCACAATTTAGGGACGGGGGCGTGCATTTATTGAAGGAAGCAAAACCTATCAGCCGTAAGATCTTTGATCTGAAAGAATGCCCAGATTTGGCGCAGACCATTATAGTAGTGTGCGCGGCGTTGAACCATGAAGCTACTTTTACCGGCCTGAAACTTTAAAGATCAAAGAAACCGACCGTATAGCAGCCTTACAAAACGAGCTGGGCAAGATGGGTGTTAAGCTGATTGAGAAAGGCCAGACCTATAAGCTGGACTGCAGCGAAAAGTTCATACCAGAGCGTATGTTTATTAACACTTATGATGACCACCGCATGGCGATGGCCTTTGCGCCACTGGCGTTGTTAGTACCAGAGCTGGAAATTGAAGACTCGCCGGTAGTAGAAAAATCGTACCCTGCTTTCTGGGCCGACCTCGAAAAAGTAGGATTTGAAGTAAAAGATATATAAGATAAAAGCTGAAAGGCGAAAGGTGAAAGCGTTCTTTTGCCTTTCGCCCCACAGTATTCACTCATTCAATAATTCCATAATTCACTCATTAAACCCATGGCAGGCAATTCATTCGGGCAATTATTCAGGATAACCACATTTGGCGAGTCGCATGGCGAAGCTATAGGCGTAATTATTGACGGTTGCCCGTCGCAGTTACCAGTGGATATGGAATACATCCGGGGTGAGTTGGATAAACGCAAGCCGGGCCAGAGCAAGATCACTACACAACGTAAAGAAAGCGATACCGTACGCATCCTTTCGGGTGTGTTTGAAGGAAAGACCACCGGAACCCCTATCATGATGCTGATCCCTAACGAGGACCAGCGCAGTAAGGATTATAGCCATAATACAGATGTGTTCCGCCCGTCGCATGCCGATTATACTTATCAAACGAAGTATGGCATCCGCGATCACCGTGGTGGCGGCCGTTCATCGGCCCGTGAAACCGCGGCGCGCGTGGCTGCAGGCGCTTTAGCCAAGCTGTTATTGAAAACACAAGGCATCGAGATCGTTGCCCACGTTAGCAGCGTAGGTAAGATCGAAGCACCTAACGTTGAGATCAAAAGCGCGCAGGAGTTTATAGACCAACGCGAACTTAACATTGTCCGCTGCGCGGATCCGGCGACAGCCGACGAAATGATTAGCTTTATTGACTCGGTACGTTTAGATGGCGATACCGTTGGCGGTAAAGTAAGCTGCCATATTCTGAACTGCCCGGTTGGCCTTGGCGAGCCGGTATTCGATAAGCTGCACGCTGATCTGGGCAAGGCCATGCTAAGTATCAACGCCGTGCACGGCTTTGAATTCGGGTCGGGCTTTGAAGGCAGCGAGATGCGCGGATCAGAGCATAACGATATCTTCGTAAAAACGCATTTGGGCGACGTTAAAACCATTACCAACTACTCGGGTGGTATACAGGGCGGTATCAGCAATGGTATGCCTATCGACTTTAAAGTGGCCTTTAAGCCGGTTGCTACTATTATGCATAATCAGGCTACAGTTAATGCTGCGGGCAATGCTGCCGAGATCTCAGGCAAGGGCCGTCATGATCCTTGTGTTGTGCCCCGCGCCGTTCCTATTGTTGAGGCCATGGCCGCACTGGTAATTGCCGACCATTGGCTGAGGAACAGGAACACCATATTACCGCAATAACGCTTCTTTGGTTTAAAATATCCTTTTGTTATCTGAGCATAGCGAAGATAGCAACAAAAAAATGTTTAGATACTGGGTTACCTTTACAGATTTAGAAGTATAAACATCAGGGCGTCAATCACAATTCGCCCTTAAATTATACTGTCATGCTTGCCTATACTATCCAATTATACAAAAACGCTTACACCGGTCTTTCTAAAAATAGCTGGTATCTGTCTGTTGTTATGTTGATAAACCGGGCAGGCACAATGGTAGTACCTTTTCTGAGTATTTACTGTATCCAGCAATTACATTTCAGCGTGTTGCAAGCCGGTGTCATCATGACCTTATATGGCGTTGGTGCGCTAAGCGGATCATTTATGGGTGGCAAGCTGGTTGATAAAATTGGTTTTTATGATTTGCAGATAGCGGCATTAGTAAGCGGTGGCCTACTCTACATATCTATAGGTTTTTACAAAGCTTTATTGTTTTGGCTATAGGTACGTTGATACTAAGTTTTTGTAATGAATCTGTCCGGCCCGCCAACTCAACAGCAATTGCACATTATAGTTCAGATGCCAACAGAACGCGCTCTTACTCCTTAAACAGATTAGCAATAAATCTTGGCTGGGCAGTTGGCGGCGGCTTAGGTGGCTTTTTAGCGGCAATTAATTATCATTTATTGTTTTGGGTTGATGGTTTTACTAACATAATTGCCGGGGTGCTATTGTTATTAATTATGCCGCGCGCTGCGGTGGTAAAAACCATGAAGAAAGCGGACAAAATGGTTATAAAAGCATCAGCTTATAAAGACAAAACTTACCTGTGGTTTATATTATTTGCCACTTTATTCGCCACATGCTTTTACCAATTTATGATAATGCAGCCGGTATTTTTAAAATTAACTGGCATTTTAGCGAACGTATTATTGGCTCAATAATGGCGCTTAACGGCTTATTAATTACCGCGATAGAAATGGTAATGACCCACAAACTTGAGGGGCGGCGCCATGGCTTGGTTTACATTACCGGTGGTGTGTTTTTAAGTGGGATTGCTCTTATGTTGCTAAATATATTACCTGCCGCGGTTATCTCGGCGGTAATAGTAATTATATTCATAACTTTTGGTGAAATGCTGGCTATGCCGTTCATGAACTCGTTTTGGGTAAGCCGTACAACACCCCATAACCGTGGTGAGTATGCTGCCTTATATAGCATGTCTTGGTCGGCAGCACAGATCATCGCCCCGTTTTTAGGTAGTAATGTTATTTATTATGGTGGCTTTACCGCGCTATGGTGGATATTGGGTGGTGTTTGTTTAATAAGTTCGATTGGGTATTGGATGATGTACCGTCGTAGTCAGGCTTACGAAGTTTTAAAAACTTCGTAAGCCTTGCGCGCTTATCCCTTTAAAACCTTAGTGGTAACCAGCAACTGCCCCACATGCCTCATTATATGCTCGGCCGCATGCGTATACAAACCAATTACAGTTGATGGTAATTGATTGCGCCCTACTCCTCTTTTATCGGTTAAGGTAAGCTCATCAGTTTCGCTTAATTGCTTGATGGCTTCATCAACCTGCCGGTTAAAAACTTCCAGTAAAGTGCTAATACTGTATACTATTTCGGGCACTTTTCCTTCCCGTGATAGTTTGGTAAGCTGATGGGCCGTTAATTGTTCGCCCCGGGCGTAGGTAAATAAACGATCGAGTACGCCGGCCAAATGTTGTAGGTGAAATGCAGGCGAAGCCAGCCCTGATGGCTTTACCCACAGTAAAATTTCGGGGAAATCAGCCATAAATCCGTTTACTTCCTCGCGTGCCTGCAATAACGCATGGGCAACTGGTTGTACTAACGGAGGTATACCTTCCAACGGGCCGCGCAACCATACTTCCGGCTTATTATGATCTGCCATATATTTCAATATTTAGATAGGCAATTAATTGCATCTTTAAAGATGTGGTATAGCTATTGCTATTAGCAAGTGATTTTAATTTAAACTTATGTTAACTGATACCAAAAAATTTTTAAGCTGACTATACTAACGCTGCTTGCGCTTACTGTAGCTTTCCAGAGTTGTAAAAAAAGCCGCTCTGATATGGGTAAAACCCTATACTCAAAAACGAAAAATAAGGTTTTTAAAGATGTAACGCCCGAAGGCTGCGCCGAAGTATTTCAAAAAGTTTTAGAGGAAGAGAAATCCAAACTAAGCTACCCTAAAACTATAAGCGCGTTTTACGAAGCTAACGGTTATGACCCCATTTTTGTAATGGACCATATCTTTAATAAGGACCTTAAAACCGCGGTAATGTATTACGCTAAAGCCGGCGAACATGGCCTTAACCCATCCATGTTTGATGCTGATGAAATGGCTGCGCTTATCAACAAGTTCTACAACAAAAAGCAGATCAGGACACTCGATCAGGCTTATCATGCCATTGCCGAGCTAGAGTTGCTTACCGCAAACTCGCTGATAAAATATAGTAACGCGCTTCAATATGGTGTGGTAAATCCTAAAAATATCTACGCCGGGTATTATACTAAAACCTTGCGCCCTGATAGTACATCGGCACAAAGAATCTTCCAGATAAAAGATATAAAAACTTACCTCGACAGTATCCAGCCTAAAGATCCATCATACCGGCATTACAAAAAGCGCTTGTAAACGGAACAGCAGTACCCGGCACATCGCCCGAAAACGCTAAACGGGTGATTATTGCTAACCTTGAACGGTTACGCTGGAAAAATAAACCATTGGATAAAAAATATGTGATCGTAAACATAGCGGATTACCGCCTTGATGTAATAGAAAACGGTAAATCTGTATTAAACATGAAGGTTTGCGTAGGCCGGGGTCGTAACCCTTACGGTAAAACAGATTTGACCAATTATGTAGATTCTGACAAAGTTGATAAACCAAATCAGCACTCTACCCCACAACTAAACAGCAAGATCCATAGTGTGGATGTAAACCCGGTTTGGAATATCCCGCAAAGCATTGCCACCAAAGAGATAATGGTGGAAGCCGCTAAAGACAGGTATTATTTAGAGAACAAAGGTATTAATGTTTATAAGAACGGTAAGCTGATAGACGCTGATGATGTCAATTGGTCGACAGCGGCAAAAGGCGATTATGACTTTAAACAAAGACCAGGCGATGATAACTCATTGGGCAAAATTAAATTCTTGTTTCAAAACCAAAGCAGTGTTTATTTACATGACACCCCGGCAAAATTAGCTTTTACCCGACCCATGCGTGCTATTAGCCACGGTTGCGTACGTTTAGGCGACCCACAAGGGCTTGCTCACACCTTATTCGGCGATGGCCCAAAATTCGACCTGATTGTTAAAGATATGGCATCAGATAAACCCGACCCGACAACCATAAACTTAACGCCTAACATCCCGGTATATATAACGTATATAACCGCACGGGCCGATACTACCGGAGCCATACAAATAAGGCCTGATGTGTATGAACTGGATACGGTATTGTATAATGCTTTGGCGCAGGTAAAGTAATTTCATTCAACGTCATGCCGAATTTATTTCGGCATCGCACGGTACAGGTAAACGTTTACTAAGCGTGTGGGATACTGAAACAAGTTCAGCATGACGACCTGCTAAAAACAAAAAACGCCCTTGATTTCTCAAGGGCGTTTTTGTTAAATAATTAATTTATTATAATCTTACAGAATCTGTAGTTGTCGTATCAGGCGAAGTGAAATTCGCTAACACATTATCATTTAAATATTTTGAGTTATACCTTGGGTTATTACCATTGATAAAGAAAACGGTTTTACCTTTTATAGTATTGATAACCCGGGTTACAACCTGAGGAGATACTGCAGGACAACCAAAACTGCGGCCTAAACGGCCTATACGGGCAATATTGCTTTCGCTAACATAATCTGCAGCATGTACTACAATGCCACGTGCACGCGCACTGGTGTTAAAGCCTGCGTCTAAGCCATCCAAACGCAATGAACGGCCGTGTTTACCTATGTAAACATCGTCGGCTAAAAAGAAGCCTAAACTGCTTTGGTGCGACTCGTTATTATCTGAGAACATGGTAGCCATATCATCGCCACTACCTTGTCCGTGAGCTACCAACGTATTTAACAGAAGTTTTTTGTTTAAAATGTCGATGATCCACATGCGTTTTTCGCGGCTTGATTTTGTAAAATCTACCACGGTAATAACCGAGCTATTTTGCAATTTATTGGCCGACTTGATATTGAAATATCCTGTTAAAGCCTTTTGAAAAACTTCGAAGTTTAACCCTGTTTCCTGTAAACGCGCTGTTTGGTAAACAGTACTTACATATTGCGCAAATAATTCTTTAGCAGTAGGGGTTGTTGTTTTATAAGTTACTGCGTTTTTGTAGCGTTAACCGGCTTGAAGCCCATAACACTTATAAATAACATTAACGAAACGCAGCTTATCCACCAAAAATGTTTTCTCATACTTTGTTGAGTTTTAAGTCAGTAATTTATTAAAAATCAGGAGTGAGTTGGAATAATTGTTAAGACAAATATAAGCAAAAATTACCAATAAATAAAATTTATTAACGATTATTTAAAACCTGACAAAACAATTACATCAGGAACTAAGTTATAGTTGGTTCTACGAAATAAGAAAGAAAATGGTTGTGTTATATCATCCACTTCACCTTATCAGCTAAACTAATCCGCCTCACTCCTTGCGGCTGCTCATCAGCATAACCTAAATATAACACCCCCATTACTTCATCCTCGTCGCGTAGATTTAAGAACGCTTTCATGGCTGGTTTTAGTATCATGCCGCCGGTACTCCAAAATGAAGCCACACCCAACGCCGTGGCACCAAGCAATATATTCTGGATAGCTGCCGAAGTTGCAGCAATTTCTTCAAATGCGGGTATCTTAGGTAAGTTACCCCTTTGCATCACCGCAATAATAACATGCGACACTTTATCGCCCCGGTGAAAGAAATTATCATATACGCCCCGGTTAAACTCATCGGCAGGTGTACTAGTTAAATACATTTCTGCATGGGCATAGCAAAATTTTGTCGGGTCGGTATAAATAGTAAAGCGCCATGGCTCGGTAAGGCCGTGCGTTGGCGCCCAGTCGGCCAGTTCCAGTAATTCTTTTATTTGTTCATCAGGAATCTTACCGCCATTCATCATAAAAGGTTTTATGGTACGACGATTTTTGATGATGGTGGATATGGTAGAGAATGTATCAGACATAACTAAATTTGTTTTAAAAGAAAATGAGTGACTGTTAATCACTCATTTAATAATTCTATACTTCAATAATTAATATATGGCGGGATATTTACCTGGATTGCTCTCATGCATTATGCCATAAACGGCTTCTATCACATCATCAACCGATGGCTTGCTGAAGTAATCCCCGTCTGATCCGTATGGCGGGCGGTGTTCTTTGGCGCTTAAGGTACGAGGCGGAGCGTCAAGCGCATAATAACCCTTTTGGGCCTCCAGTACCTTTTGCAAGATGTAGGCCGATGCAGCACCGGGAAGGTCCTCATCAACTATTAATAATTTATTGGTTTTGTATAATGAGTTACCGCATACGTTATCAATATCAAAAGGATAAAGCGTTTGCGGGTCGATAACTTCTATATTAACACCTAGTTTTTCCAGTTCGACGGCGGCCTCCATTACAATACGCAGGGTCGATCCGTAAGAAACAACGGTCATATCGCTGCCTTCCCTCAGTATCTCCGCCTTGCCCAATGGTACGGTAAACTCGCCCACGTTAGCCGGTAATTTTTCCTTGAGGCGATAACCGTTAAGGCATTCAATAACTATAGCCGGCTCATCGCCACGCAGTAAAGTGTTATACATACCGGCAGCCTGTGTCATATTACGGGGCACACAAACATGTAATCCGCGGAGCGCATTCAATATAATCCCCAGCGGCGACCCCGAGTGCCAAATCCCTTCTAACCTATGTCCGCGCGTACGTACAATTACTGGCGCTTTTTGTCCACCAGCAGTACGGTAGCTTAAGCTTGCCAGATCATCACTTAATACAGTGATGGCGTATAACAGGTAATCTACATATTGGATCTCGGCAATTGGCTTTAAACCACGCATGGCAAGACCCATACCTTTACCTATAATGCTTGACTCGCGGATACCGGTATCAGTTATCCGGATATCCCCATATTTAGCTTGCAGGCCGGCAAAACCCTGGTTAACATCACCTATCGCACCCAAATCTTCCCCGAAAGCTACGATAGTTTTATCGCGCTCAAAATTAGCGTCGAAGCAGGCGTTCAATATTTCACGGCCATCTAAAAGTGCGGCATCATCTGCATAATCGGCAGGCAGCACATTAACATTTAACGGCGATGATGACGAACCTGTAAACAGTTTGGAGTTAAAGCGCTCTTCGTTCTTAGCATTTTCTTCGTTAAGCCAGTCAATAAGCGCGTATTTTTCATCAGAGTGTTCCGAAACTGTCAAACGTAATGCTTTGCGTATGGCCGATGCAGCGTCTTTACGCCCCGGATCCACACAGGCTAAAAGTTCGGCAGACACATCCTCCAGTTCATTCTTGAAATTAGATACATGACTAAGCGCATTTATCAGCTGCACTGCCTCGTCTATTTCGGTCTTTATTTTATCGCTTAAAATATTCCAGGCTTCGCGCTGGCATTCGCGTACGTATTTTTTGGCCTCATCTTCTAAGGCGGTTATATCCTCTTCAGTAATAATTGCCGACTCGATCATCCAGTTGCGCATCTGCAATAAACAGTCGTAATCACTTTCCCGGGTAAGGCGGTCCTTTGTTTTATAACGTTCATGCGAACCCGAGGTAGAGTGCCCCTGTGGTTGTGTCATCTCCACCACGTGGATCAATACTGGCACATGTTCTTCACGGCAAACGGTTATTGCACGTTCATATGTTTCGCAAAGGGCCACATAGTCCCAGCCGCGTACTTTAAATATCTCATAGCCGTTTGTACCGGTTTCGCGCTGAAAACCGCTTAATATCTCGGATATATCTTCTTTGGTAGTTTGGATACTTGCGGGTACAGAGATAGCATAAGCATCATCCCAAACGGATATCGCCATAGGCACCTGTAATACACCTGCAGCATTAAATACCTCAAAAAATAGCCCTTCGGATGTTGCACCGTTACCTATGGTGCCAAAAACAACCTCGTTACCGTTAACAGAAAAATTAGTTAAGGGTGCAAGCTCACGGTTTTGGCGATATAGTTTTGATGCATATGCCGGGCCTAACAAACGGGGCATGTGTCCGCCGGTTGTTGATATATCAGCAGAGCAATTCATGGTTTCGGACTGGTTTTTCCAACTGCCGTCCTCATTTATAAACCGGGTAGCGTAGTGGCAATTCATTTGCCTGCCACCTGAAGCAGGGTCTTCTGTCAGATCCGGGTTTGCATAAAGCTGGGCAAAAAACTCTTTAAGGTTGCTCATGCCCGTAGCAAACATAAAAGTTTGGTCGCGGTAATAACCCGCGCGCCAGTCGCCCTTGCGAAATACTTTGGCCATAGCCAGTTGGGCAACCTCTTTACCGTCGCCAAATATGCCAAACTTGGCCTTGCCCGTAAGTACTTCGCGGCGGCCAATAATACTGGCCTGCCTGCTTTCATAACCTATACGGTAATCCTTAATTACAATACTTTTGAAATCATCAAAACTCAGTTCAGCAATAGCATTGTTACCGGTACCAGAATTTGCAGTTTCGGGCATAGATCTTTATTTAAGATGTAAAAATATAAATTCTAATTTGTAATCGGTATATGCACCTTTAAAACATCCTACATACCCGTCAGTTTTTACACAAGGTAGCAATTGTATGGTAACGTATAATAATTGCCTATACGGCCCCTGCTTAAATACATCATAATCAACGTGAAAAAATTTAGCCCGATAACAGATAGTAGGTAAATTTGAAACTATATAATTTAATTTCCGTTAAACCTTTTATATTTGTAATACTCAAAGAACTAATTATGAAAAAATTAATTTTAATGTGTGCAGTAGTTTTAGGCTTTGCCTTTAATGCATCCGCCCAAACTGATAATAAAGCTGAATTTAAATTCAACGAAGAAAAGCACGATTTTGGCACTATACCGCAAGGAAAACCCGTAACTACCGTTTTTACTTATACTAATATCGGGCAAGAACCGCTTATTTTAACCGAAGTTAAACCTACCTGCGGCTGTACTATTGCTGATTATACCAAAACACCAGTTTTAAAAGGCGGTACGGGTAAAATCACCATTACTTACAACGCGGCAGTTGTAGCACCATTTGATAAAACTATTGTAGTAACAAGCAATGCTAAAACTCCACAAAAATATCTAAAAATCATTGGCGAAGTTGTAGCGGCACCTGCGGCCAAAGCGGCACCAAGCACCGGTAGTTGTTTAGGTTAACCCTGCGCTACCATGACGGCAGACAGGGTCAATAAAAAAAAATTAAAAAAGGCCCGAAATACTTCGGGCCTTTTTTGTTTATCTAATTCGATGTATAATCTACTAATTCTATCGACATAATCACCACCTTTTTATTACTTTTGTCAAATGCCAAATATATCCCGAAAGGGGCAGCGAATGCCCGCTTCACCTATCCGTAAACTAACACCCTTTGCCGACAAAGCTAAGCTTCAGGGCAAAACCGTATACCACTTAAATATAGGCCAGCCTGATATTGAAACACCAGAAGGTATGATAGCCGCTGTTAAAAATATCGACTTTAAAGTTTGGGCGTATACCGCGTCAGAGGGGACCTTGTCCTATCGTAAACAATTGGCTAAGTATTACAACAAAGTTGGTTATAACATTACTACTGATGATATTATTGTTACTACAGGCGGATCTGAGGCGATATCAATAACCTTCATGACCTGCCTTGATGCCGGCGACGAGGTAATAGTACCTGAACCCTACTATGCCAACTATAATGGTTTTGCCAGTCAGAATGATGTTATAGTAAGGCCCATTATGTCTTATATCGAGAACGGGTTCGCCTTACCCCCTATCAGCGAGTTTGAGAAAAATATAACTGACAGGACCCGGGCCATATTTATTTGCAGCCCTAATAACCCTACGGGCTACCTATATTCGCGCGAGGAGATGGAAGCACTTAAAGCCCCGGTTTTAAAGCATGACCTTTACCTGTTTGCTGATGAGGCTTACCGCGAATTTTGCTATGGCGACCAACCTTTTGTATCGCCAATGCATTTAGACGGACTGGAAGAAAACGTGATTATAATTGATACTGTAAGCAAGCGTTACAGCGCCTGCGGTGCACGTTTGGGTTGTATTATTAGCAAGAACCGCAAGTTTTGGGAAGTGGCCATAAAATTTGCACAGGCGCGCCTAAGCCCCGGTTTAGTTGAGCAAATTGCAGGCGAGGCTGCTATAGATACGCCGGACGAATACTTTGACCGCGTAAAAGCTGAATACACTACCCGCCGTAACACCGTTGTTAATGCCCTTAACCGTATGGAGGGTGTATATTGCCCTAACCCGGGCGGTGCATTTTACGTGATGGCACAATTACCTATAGATAATTCGAATAAATTTTGCCAGTGGATGCTGGAAGAGTTTAGTTACGAAAATCAGACTGTTATGATGGCCCCTGCTACTGGGTTTTACAGCACACCAAAGCCGGCCTAAAAGAAGTGCGCCCGCCTACGTTTTAAATAATGACGATTTGGCTAAAGCAATGATTTGTTTAGAGGAAGCATTGAAAGTATACCCCGGAAGAACAATTAACAACGACCAATTAGCGGTAGGAAGTTTATAGTTACAGCTCACTAAAAAAATTGCAATTTGTAAACTAATAACTGCAAACTGAAATCGTATCTTTGTTGTTCTATATCTGTTACTGCCACTAAACAGTGCACTCTACAAAAAAAGGGGTCGACCGGAATTGACAGGATGGAGATGAGTATGTAAGCATGCAGCGCGTTGGATGATTAGCGCTTAAATCTGAACATTCAAACTTACAAATGGCGAAAATAACTACGCCTTAGCTGCCTAATTTAGAATTAGCATAGCTTTTGTCCCGCCGGTTTTCTGTTTCGTTGGATCGGCAATCGGGGCATCGTAAAACGAAAATAGCCTGCTTAATGGTGTGCATAGCAGGTGAAATAAAACACCTAAGGAAGACGGTACAGGTAAGCAGCTGACCTTCCCCTTCCCTACAATTAAACAGATGCTAAGCACGTAGAAAGCATATCTTGTACCATGTTTGGACGAGGGTTCGAATCCCTCCGGCTCCACTTTTAAATTAGTAAAAATGCTCTTATTATATCAATAAGGGCATTTTTTATGCTTTTATAATTACAGGGGTGCATCTTTTTCTCTACACTTAATGCCATCGATTTTTCCTTTTAGCAAAATATTCAGCTTCTTTAGCCATACATTGAGGAAACCACCTAAACCTTTATCGACCCTATGATAAAGCAATTCATCAATTTTATAATCTGATAAAGTCATCATTTCGTTGAAATAAATAAGATTAAGCATTCCCGCTTTATCCAGTAAAAACTTCTATAGCTATTGTAGTAGCCACTTGCTGGTTACAACTTCGCAATAACTGATCCTGTTGCCCTCGTTGAATTACTTAAGCATGCAAACAAATCTCAAAATTAGTTCCGTATATAGTTAATATGAAGTTCAAAACGGTGTTTCACAGCAAGCTTTATTGATAAAGATAAGTATAACTGTTGCCATGTTATTATCAGTTCGGCAAATTTGACTAACGGGGTTGGTCTTAAAATAAATGAACTTTCTATGCAATATTGATTATAATATTTGGTTTGAATCATTAGCATATTTTAACGACTGTGTTAACCAATTAATAATGACCAACTTACATCGATAATAATAGCCATTTATAGGAATTACTATATTATACACGTTAGTGCACGACACACATAACTCAACTTTATGATTCATTTTACCAATGAATTAATTACACGGTTTCATTTATTTTTTTTAATGTATTATTGTCTTCCTAAACTTTGCTTTTCAGAATATTCATTAGATTATGTCAGAAAAAAATATTTCTAACGATGAAAAATTAGCGAACAATAAGTCCTATTTTCTTAAAAATGGAATTCGAAAAATTGGAATAAATTTTTCAGAGGACTCTATTCATTATCTTAATTTTACCCGGAAAAGTCACATACAGGAAATTGAACCATATCCAAATTCAAAATTTAAAGAAAGAGGAATAGTAATTTGTGCAGGAGGTGTTGATTATTTTACTTGTGCATGGATCGCAATAAAACGTTTAAGATTTCTTGAATGCACCTTACCTATGGAGGTATGGTTTTTAAATGGTGAGTTATCGCCAGAATTAATTAAACTGTTTGAAGGGTTAAATGTTGAATGTAAAAACTTTTTAGACTATCAGCCAACGCAACTTACTGGCTTCCAGTTAAAACCTTTAAGCATAATTCTTAGCCGATTTCAGGAGGTGCTATTTATTGATGCGGATAATAATTGCTTAACAGATCCAACTTTTTGTTTGACAGTGTAGAATATAAAAAATCTGGCGCAATATTTTGGCCAGATTATTGGAAAACTACCCCATCTAACCCTATCTGGAAGATAGTTGAGAGCCGGACTATCTTACATTTGAACAAGAAAGTGGTCAGATATTAATCGATAAAAAAAAATGCTGGAAAGAACTTAATCTTTGCCTTTATTTCAATCAAAACCATAATATTTACTATGAACTATTACATGGAGACAAAGATACTTTTAAGTTTGCATGGTTAGCTCTCAAGTCAAAATTTGAAATGATTGCAACTGAAGTGGGCTCTTGCGGTTATTACAACGATAATGAGAAATTTGTTGGACAAACGATGGTGCAACATGATTTGAATGGTAATATATTGTTTCTACATCGGAATTTACTAAAATGGAGTAAAACCAAAACGAGCCAAAAAGTTTGGAAAAAAATTAGGACTTTCAAGGCAGACGCACAATTGAAAGAATATTATATCACTGGCAGAACAATGAACATTGAGGGCGATGTTATCGAGCTTGATGCACATTATGAAATTGAAAGCATGGAAGAGCAGTGTTTGAATTTTTATAAAGAATTAAAGAGTGAACCAGCTTACGTGCGATTCATTATTGCACAATTTTTCCAGAAATAGTTTGATTATTACTTAGTATCAAATTTTTAACAGACTACCTTATTGCATGGCATATTAGCTACAATAACATCCTATCGCGATTTATTAAAGTGGGTGACAATCAAAACCAATCAGACTGTTGCCTTGCTAGTAAGCTCTTTAATTCAGCTTTTTATGTGTAGGGTTATTGGCATTTCGATTGCCAATATTTTATTTATTGGCAATATACGGCCTATTGCTATTGCGTGCATGGATTATAATGCTTAAGTATAGAGCTTTGATTAAGTAAAATCTCCGTTATATGGAAACTTTACTTATTTCTTTATTTTTAAGATTCAAATAAGCTATTTTTTTATAATTTAGTTCCAAACCTTATCGAATTTTTCTACAACCAGGTTTGCTTTCAATGCTTGTCATTGTCCGGCAACTTAGTAATTCTATAGGGTTGTTATTCAAAAATATAGAGTACCATGAATTTTAAAATTTCTTTCTGCACCACTTGTATGAATCGTGTTGAACATCTTAAAGAAACACTTCCACAAAATATATTAGCAAATAAGAATTATAAAAATGTAGAGTTTGTCCTTCTGGATTACAATTCTTCAGATGGGCTAAAAAATTATGTAAAGTCTGAATTAGCTCAATATATAACTGCAGGAAAGTTATCTTATTACAGAACGGATGAACCTGTAAAATACAATATGTCTCATTCCAGAAATATGGTTTTTAATCTAGCTAATGGTGATATTTTATGTAACATAGATGCAGACAACTTTACAGGAGAGGGATTTGCTAACTATATAAATAAAACATTTAATGATAAGGAAGAAATAGTTTTAAGTACGCATCAACGAATTGAAAAAAAAAAAAAAAGACGTATTGGGAAGAATATGTGTGAAGAAAAAGATTTTTTAGCAGTAAACGGATACGATGAATCAATGATTTATTATGGCTTCGATGACTATGATTTCTTAAATAGATTACAACTTAATGGACTTAAGAATGAGCCCATTGAAAATGATAGATACTTATCTGCAATCAGCCATTCGAATGAGTCAAGAATGGCTAATAGTGGCGGTGTAAATGATCTTGAAAAGTTGCTTATTGCCCACATAAATCCAGCAACATCCGTGCTCTGCCTATTATTAAAAGATGGAAGCTATTCTAAAGCCACAATTATAAACAATCGTATACATAACGGAATTTGTTTGCCTACTGAAACAAAAAAACATTACATTATAAATATTCGTTAGCAGAAAACAAATGGGAAATAGGGCAATGGCATTATATAAAAAACAACCTGATATTTCAATTTGAAAATAACCAAAAATATTTCGGTTGTATTGACGAAAAATGGTTTATTGACGATAATGGCATAAAGTTTCGAGATAATAGCAATTCTATTTTGAGAGAAGAAATGTTGTTCTTTTTTCATCAAGTATATAATCGCTTAATAATGGAATCTAATCTTAAGAAAAGGATTATAAAAGTTAATCCATCAGGGTTTGGAAAAGGACATGTATCTACAGATTTAACTTAATGCTTATGAATTTAATCGATAACAGTTTGAATATATCGATTTTCTGTGCTCGAGATCATTGGTCAATGCTTTTTAACAAATGCATCGGGCCGTTATTTGAACAGAATGTAAATCCATCGGGAATATATAACATGTCTTTCGCTTATAATCAAGGCGAACACATTAAAATTGAGTTTTTTTCAAAAAGTACTTATTCTGACATCAAATTAGAGCTGGAAAAATCTTTGGCAACTTTTTTAAACTTTACCCTCAAGCTCCGGCACATGATCATAAAGACGCAGATCAACTTTTTATGGACTTTGCACCTGGCCGCTTCTACTTTAATATCTTTCCGGAAATATCAGACAAGAAACATACGCAATTTAAAATAGCACTTAAATATTTAATCACTAAGCAAATTGTTTCAGAGTTTAAAATAACAGAAGCAAATGATGATAACATCCTAACTTTTGTCATTCATCTCCAACATGCAATAATTAGAGCATTTTGCAATAACAGCCATGTTGCGTGGCTGCATTTAGGTAATATAGGTAACATGCATATGGTTAAACTTAAGGCAGAAGAGCAAGATCAAATTAAAAAAGTGCTGCTAAGATTATAATGCGCAATAAAAACGATTTGATTGAGTTTGTACAAAGCTTATGGCAACCAAACATACATCAACAAAACCTTAGACGGCTCTATATTTTCATTGAGGATATGATTATCTTATTGAAGCAGCAGGAACAGCGAGAAGAATTAATATTATTTGCATTTGCACAATTATTTGACCAATTGGGCCTTAATCATCCTAAATGGATGGCATTAACATGTATAATAAATCACAACAGTAAATGACACCGAAACCAGAGCCGTTAGATGAGACGCCTTTAACATCGTCTGTTTGGCTGGCTCGTCATCAATGAGGTTCAGCCTGCCACACATAGCCGGCCATCAAGGCAGTGAAGGTTATTGTGTCGCCTCGATACGCCTATGTATGTATGCGTCGTAATGTTATAATGCTTTGACGCAATACCAGCCAATTGTTTACGATGAGACAGATCCCCCTCTGTGCCCACGCAAGCGCTAGCCCGGCGGCCTTCTTCTGTTTCAATATCGAGCACAACCCTGTTGGTGTTGCTCGCGACGCTTTGTCGCGAGTGTTGAATTACGAGATGGAGGCATTCTTGCCTTCGGGATAGCGACGGCGTTATATCGATGAAGGTATTAGTCTACATCGGAGTAAACTTCAGCAGGCCCAGTATTTCGGAAAGCACAATTTTTATTGTTGTCTACCTCATGGTGGTGCCGCTTTATCTTTTAGTCTTTTGTGGAGTTTTAGCATTGC
>NZ_JABFCR010000018.1:0-38001 GCF_013087555.1 Mucilaginibacter humi | reverse complement strand
CAAAAATATTCAAAATATTTTGTGTAGATAAAAATTATTAAAAATGTGATGCCGAATTCGCGCGAGATATATCTTTATTCTTTAGGCCGAACAATAAGAAACCGACAGCAACACAAATAGAGATAATGCCCCAGTAAAACAGGCTGATTTGTTTGATCTGGTACCACCTGCTATAAGGTTACCCAGGTTGCCAAATATGCTTAACAACCACAGCGACAAAAATATTCAAAATATTTTGTGTAGATAAAATTATTCAAAAAACCATTGGTGAAAGAGGTTAAGTACCAGCAATCACTGGTCGACCAGATGAACGCTAATTTAACATCAATAACTTTGGTGATACTGGCCTTCACCGGTATATTTGTGGTGGTATCGGTAGCGTTGATTAATAATACCATCAGGCTGGCTATATACTCGCAACGGTTTTTAATTAAATCAATGCAGTTGGTTGGCGCAACTAAAGGGTTTATCCGCAAACCGTTTTTATTGTATGGTATCTGGCATGGCCTTTTGGGCGGATTAATTGCTGTTATCATATTAGTAGGTACGCTGTACCGGCAAATCTTGAAATACCTGACCTGGTGATCCTGCAAAATAATGCCGAGTTTGGCGTGGTGTTTTTATTGGTAATTGGCCCGGGCATATTTATATCAGCCTTTAGTACCTACCTTGCAGTAAACAAATTTTTACGTTTAAAAATATACGATTTATACAGATAGGGCGGATATCGGGATTTCGATCTCTTAATTCACTCAATCACTAATTCACTCATTCAATAATTAAACTGATGGCAAAGACCTCACAAACTACAAAAGCAGCGGCAAGCAATACGCCTGTAAAATTTATATTTGATAAAAGTAACTACACTGGTTCATCATCAGCATAGCTGTTGTGGCGTTTGGTTTCTTTTTAATGTCGGGCACAACTGATATTTACAGCACCACTAAAATTGTTATTGCACCAATTGTTGTATTAGCAGGTTTCGGTATAGGCTTTTACGCTATCTTAAAAAAACCGGAAGCTAAGTAGATATAGTTAATGGTTGATAGTTAATGGTAACGTAACTTTTCAACCTTCCCCTTACAACAACCTACCCCACCTCATGAATATCATTCACGTAATTGTCCCGGCAATAATTGAAGGGCTTACCGAGTTTTTACCCGTATCATCAACCGGCCACCTGGTTGTTGCCAGTGCCATAATGGGTATAGGTAAAGACGAATTTGTAAAACTTTTCGAGATCGTTATCCAACTGGGCGCAATCCTGGCAGTAGTAGTATTATACTTTAAGCGTTTTTTCAGATCTATCGATTTTTATGTGAAGCTGGTTATCGGCGTAATACCAGCGGTGATCTTTGGCGTACTGTTAAAAAAGAAAATAGACATCCTTTTAGAAAGCCCATTGGTGGTAGCCTTTGCTTTTGTGATAGGCGGTGTTATCCTGTTGTTTGTCGACGAATGGTTTAACAAACCGAATATAGATGACGAAAAAGATATTACTTACCTTACATCGCTTAAAATAGGCTTCTTTCAATGCCTGGCTATGGTGCCGGGGGTGTCACGCTCGGGCGCTTCAATAGTTGGTGGCATGTCTCAAAAGCTAAGCCGTAAAGCAGCTGCCGAATTTTCATTCTTTTTAGCGGTACCTACTATGTTTGGCGCAACGCTGAAGGACCTTTACGACTTTTACAAACATGGCAACATGACCGCTGCCGACCTACAGCAGGATATTAAATTTTTATTGATAGGCAGTGCCGTAGCCTTTGTTGTGGCGCTACTGGCTATAAAATCATTCATTACATTTTTAGAGCAAAAGGGCTTTAAGCTATTTGGTATTTACCGCATCATAGCCGGTATAGTGATCATTATTTTGTACTATACGGGTAACGCATTGCACACTGTTTAAGACACTTAGCTAATAATAGAAAGCGATAGATTACCACATCCGTCGCTTTTTTTATGCGTATTTATGTGTATGTAACAAAGGTGTTAGGTGTACAATAAGGTGCAATTTAAAAATGGGCACAGCGTTTGTATAACATTATTCAACAAATCGAATTAAGGTAATGTGCCGATTTGATGTATTCAAAAAAGCATATTTTTCTCATATATATTGGTTTATAATTGGTTAGTAAGAGCTCCTGCCCATCAGGAGCTCTTCTTTTACCCCCTAACCCCCTGAAGGGGGATTGAATTCAAGTCTTTATTAATATCGATATGATTATTATGTCAGGCAAACTTTTTGCGCAACCATTTCCTAACCGGCTCATCATACCATTTCAATGCGGCATATGCTAAAACTATCGCCCCTGTTAGAATAAGTAATGCATAAGGCCATGCCTGTACTATTGTAACACCTTTATGATTGCTTATCCAGGCAACGTAAAAATAAACCAGCGGATAATGCACCATGTAAAGCGGGTAGGATAGATCACCCAGGAATTTGCAGATTTTGTTCTCGGTTTGAGTTTGTATAACGCCGCTGGCGCCCGGGTATACAATAAGCGGGAAAAGGATAATGATACAAACAGATTCATAGATCCCGTTCATCCAAAGGTGCCCGGCACCACCAATGCGTGGCATATAAAGCAGGATAGCTATTAAAAGCGTGCACCATAAAAAGGCGTTTTTAATTTGAGTTGGTTTTGCTATACGAGATAATAACAAACCGGCAAAGAAAGAGTATAGGGTGCGCGTCAGACCAAACCGTACCTGTGGTACATTCAACGTCCAACCGCCACTTACATCGCCGTTGGTGATTGCCAGTGTGCGAGTACTATCGAAGCGATGATTACTAAGATACTTAATGCCGTTTTGGAAAATTTCCTGATCCAGACAGCATACAGAATGTTGGCAACGTATTCAAAAAATAATGACCATCCCACGCTATTTAGCGGGTGCATCTCTTCCCACCCACGTATATCAAGCGATAAGGGTACCGGCAGGATAGTATAACCTATTAGCATCACCAGCAGCATCTTCCAAACCGGAATTGTATGAATAAGCGGCCATAGTGTAGAATCTGTAAAATAAAACCCGATAGCGCCCATGGTCATACCTAAAACCACCATGGGCTGAAGACGTTCGATACGGCGTTTGAAGAAACTGCCAGTCGTCATTTTATTCCAGCGGTCATCATACGCGTAGCCCATCACAAAGCCAGACAATAAAAAGAAAAAATCTACAGCCAGGTAACCGTGATTGACAAGTTTATCTAAATTTCCCGTAGCTAATGGCTCGCACAAGTGAAATGTCACAACGATGATGGCCGCGACACCGCGAAGGCCGTCTAATATGGGATAGTGTGGCTTAGTAACCAGCTCATTATTATTCATTCGTAAATAGGATATACAGGCTATAAATGAAAACCGGCGCAAATTATAAAAAAGAATGGGATGGTGCACCAATGCTTCCTCCGAAGCATTCATTGCTAACCCAGTGCTTCAATATTCTTCTTAATCCTGTTCCGCTCTCCTTTATTCTTTGCCAGCTTAAAAGCACGCTGCAAATGATGCAAAGCAATTTCTTTATCAATTCCGGTATATAAATATCCCAATAACGAATGATACAAATGATTATCCACCAGCTGCGTTAATTTCTTGGCTTCAACAATCGCTTTTTCCTTGCCATCGGCTTTAGCCAAAGCATAAGTACGGTTAAGCGCCGCCATTGGCGAATACTCTAAGATCAGCAACTTATTATAAAGCTGTAATATATTCTCCCATTTCTCTGTGCTATCTTCCTTTTTGGTATGCCAGTAGGCAATTGCTGCTTCCAAATGATAACGGCTAAGCTCCTCGCCGCGCGAAGAGCGGATAAGGTAATTGGTGCCTCTGGATATCAGCTCGTCGTTCCAGAGGCTGGTGTCCTGTTCATCATAAATAATCATTTCGCCGTTTTTATCTATCCGGGCATCAAACCGCGACGCATGGAAGCACATCAAAGCAAACAGCGCGTTAACAGCTGGCAGATCGGTAGTTTTGTTATTTACCAGCAGATGGTTTAGGCGCATAGCTTCCAGGCAAAGGTCGCGGCGTAAATTGATATTGCCGCTGCTGGAGTAATAACCTTCGTTAAATAACAGGTATAAAGTAAGCAGTACAGTTTCCAAACGCTTGTTTATCTCGTTAGCATTGGGGAACTCAATTTTTACCTGCTCCTCCCGCAATTTCTCCTTTGCCCTAAACAGCCGTTTGTTAATGGTTTCTTTGTTTGATAAGAAAGCATCAGCAATTTCCTCAATGCCAAAACCGCACAGTATACGTAGTGCCAGACCTATTTGCGCTTCGGTAGAAATGATGGGCTGGCAAATGGCAAACATCATTCGCAGCTGGCTGTCATTAATGTTTTCTTCGGATAGGTCAATCTCTAACTCACTGCTCTTAGCGTTTTCATACTGAACGGCCGGGCTAACCTTATTGGTAAAAATGGCATTATGTTTTAAATGGTCCTTAGCTTTGTTTTTGGCTACGGTGTACAGCCAGGCCGCGGGGTTATCGGGTAGCTTTTTGGCCCGGGTTTCGGTAGCCAGCAGAAAGGTGTCGCCGGCAATATCTTCGGCTATTTGTATATACTCAAACCCAAACAGGCGTGCCAATACAGCAACTATCTTGCGGTATTCGGTGCGATATAAATTGGGTAACAGCTGGTCGTTTCGCATAAACAGAACGCCCCCATATTAGCGGGGGCGTTTAGATATTAAATTATTGCATCGGTACAATCTGGCGTACTTCAACATTACCGCCGGTACTTAAAATGGGGCAGTTTTTTGACAGCTCGGCAGCTTCTTCAAGCGATGCCGCGCGGATGATAATAAAGCCACCTACAGCTTCCTTAACTTCAACATAAGGGCCGTTGGTAATTACGTTGCCCGGTTTTACAATTTTACCATCAATGGCTAAGCGCGCTCCGCTGTTAGCCAGTTTGTTTTGGGCGGCAAGGCCACCCATCCAATCCTGCCATGGTTTGGTAATTGCCTGCATTTGTTCAGGAGTAAGCTGGGCATCAAAGCCAGCATCGCGTCTAAAGATCAATAAGAAATCGTTCATTTTATTTGAGTTTAATGGTTAAAAAACTAATGACGATCCGTTTTTTAGATATTGGACAAGCCACCATATTTTTATATAAACTATAAAATGAAGGTAGAAAAAATTACCGCGACATCCCTGCGCCATTTGTTATGACGAAGCAGAAAAAATTAAATATTACCTTTGCGCCATATTAAAGCAAATAACTTGGACACCGCATTACCAACTAACAAAGAATTTAATTTTGCCACCGGCGAACTGCTGCTGGTTAATAAGCCCTATAAATGGACAAGCTTTGATGTGGTAGGCAAGCTGCGTAACTCTTTTAAGCCACTAAAGTTAAAAGTAGGCCATGCCGGAACACTTGATCCGTTAGCTACCGGGTTGCTCATTATCTGTACCGGTAAAATGACCAAGCAGATTGACACGTTCCAGGCCGAAGAAAAGGAATATACGGGTACCATGATACTGGGCGCCACCACGCCATCATACGATATGGAAACCGCGGTTGAAGAAACTTTTAGCACAAGTAACCTAAGCGATGAGGCCATACGTAATGCCTGCGAACAATTTACCGGTGATATACAACAGTACCCGCCCGCGCATTCGGCTATTAAAATTGATGGCGAGCGCCTTTATGAAAAAGCACGCCGCGGCGAAGAAGTGGAACTCAAATTACGCAATGTTACCATAACCAGCTTTGAAATTACACGCATAGCCTTGCCCGAGGTTGACTTTAGGGTGGTATGCAGCAAGGGTACTTATATCCGGTCGTTAGTTCATGATTTTGGCAAGGCGTTAAATAATGGAGCCTACCTGTCAAAACTAACCCGTACCCGCAGCGGCAATTTTAAACTGGAAGATGCGTGGGAGGTAATGGACCTGGTGACGGTAATCAAGGAGAAAAAATGAGTGATGAGTGGTTTTTGAATGAGTGAATATCCGCCAAATTCAAAATCCGAAACCTGAAATTCAAAAATGAAGACATACCATCATATTGATGATTTTAAGCCTGTTAAAAATGCCGTTGTAACTATCGGTACGTTTGATGGGGTACACCGGGGCACCGCAAAATCATATCGCGCATAAAAGAGCTGGCCTATGCAATAGGTGGAGAAACGGTTATCCTTACTTTTTCCCCCATCCGCGAATGATATTGCATCCGGAGGATGAAAGTATAAAGCTGATCAATACTATTAATGAAAAGGCAGCATTATTAGAGCAGTTGGGTGTTGACCATTTAATTATTACACCATTTTCAAGAGATTTCTCCAACCAAAGCGCCGAGGATTATATCCGCGATGTGCTGGTTAATAAAATAGGTACCAAAAAAATTGTGATAGGTTACGACCATCGTTTTGGTAAGGACCGTCGCGGTGGGTTAGCCGATTTGCTGCACCCGGCGCCAATTTATGGTTACGAGGTGATTGAGATACCCGAGCAGGATATTAATGATGTAGCGGTAAGCTCCACCCGTATCCGCGAAGCGCTGTTACAGGCCAATATCGAACTGGCTAACCAGTTTTTAGGTTACCCTTTCTTTATCACTGGAAAAGTTATCCGCGGCGACCAGATAGGCCGCCAGATTGGTTATCCCACAGCTAATATCCGTGGTTGAAGAAAAATATAAGCTTATCCCTGCCGATGGCATCTTCGCGGTAAAAGTACAGCAGGCAGATACCGAATATAAAGGCATGGCCTATATAGGCAGCCGCCCAACCATTAACGGCATGAACCGCAATATTGAAGTTAACCTGTTTAATTTTGATAAAGAGATTTACAACGAAACCATCCGCATGGAGTTTTTGCACTTTATCCGTGGCGACGTTAAGTTTAATGGATTAGACGAATTAAAAGCGCAAATAACGAAGGATAAGGAAGACGTACTTAGTTTGTTGGGTCGATAACAACAGCGGAGGTGTCATCCTGAGGCTCTCGAAGGATGAGCGTAAAGGCCTTTGCCCGCATGCTTCGAGAGCCTCAGCATGACAGCCTTTTTTATCTTGGATTAGTATTTGTAGTTTTACCGCAAACCATCTACCAATGGCTAAACTCAACATCGATAAAAGCGAAAGCGAATTCCTGAACAAAACCATCGCTCATTGGGAGAAAGAGGGTTTGGTTAGTAATGAAAAGGCTGATAGCCTGCGCAACTCGTACGAGGTAAAAGGGTTCGACTGGATGCGGCTGGCCAAGTATTCGTTTTGGATAGCGTTGATCTGTGGTGGGGTATCATTTACCTTCCTGATTGTAAATGATGCTGTGGTTAACTGGCTCAAACAATTATATTATACACCCGATATCATCATTAGTATCGCTTCGGCTGTTTTAGCGGCCCTCCTGTTTTTATGGGGCCGTCGAAGAGAACGTTTATATCCCGAAAGGGTCTTCAGTAATGAGGCGGTGATATTTACCGGAATATTGTTTACCGCCTGCTGCATAGCCTACCCGGGCAAAACACTGGATAGAGGGACGGGCCATTACTCGTTGCTCTTCCTGCTGTCGGTTTTTGTATATGGGTTTTTAGGTTGGCGGATGCAATCAAGGCTCATATGGATCTTTGCCCCGGTATCATTAGGCAGCTGGTTCGGTACCGAAACCGGTTTCCAAACCCATTGGACGGATTACTTTTTAGGGATGAACTACCCGCTACGCTTTGTAGCGTTTGGCGCACTATTAGTTGCGGCCTGCGCGGTATTGCGTAACCGTAAATGGTTTAGCTACTTTGCCGAGCATACTTACGTAATAGGGCTGCTTTACCTGTTTATGTCGCTGTGGTTGTTAAGCATATTTGGCAACCTGGGTAACCTTGACAGGTGGTACCAGATCAAACAAATCAGCCTGTTTTACTGGGGCATTATCTCTATTTGTGTTGCTGTCGGTTTCTTATTGTTCGGCCTAAAGAATAAAGATGATATCTCGCGCGAATTCGGCATCACATTTTTAATAATTTTTATCTACACAAAATATTTTGAATATTTTTGGGACAATACCAATAAGACGGTTTTCTTTGCTATCCCGGCAGCTTCGTTTTGGTTGATAGGCAGGAAGGCCGAGAAAATCTGGAACTTAAAAAGTAAAAACCCGGCTGTATAAAAACCTTGTTTGAGATTAATCAATGAAAAAAACTTTTTATTAGTTTTATTTTTTTGCTGATTGGCAACACGTATGCACAAAAACATAGTGTGGATTTTTATAAAGAAACCTATCGCAGGGGGTTTGTAACCCTTAAGAGCGACACGATTAAATATCAGAAAATATTTTTTAATGAGTTCCCCTCCAACTTTAAAGAACTTAAAAAGTTATATGGATGGACCGAGCAAACCACCTACGGACGTACCTTAACTTATGTACCACCTTATTATTTCACCCGGTTTTTCGAGATAGCGTGCGTAAGCCATAAGGCATTAACCAAAAAGATAATTGATGTATCTGTTAACGCTGTGTGGGATGCTGATGCTATTGCGCTTTTTCAACGGGCCGCCACCCAATATGCCATTACTTACAATAAAGAGTTTGTTAACGAGTTGCAAAATCGTAGCAAAGCTGACGCGATTTCTGTTTGGGCATTTTATTGCGATTACGAAAGCTCATATTACCGGAAGGAAGCTTACAATAAGCTGGTAAAAGCTACTGCACCTAATAATAAAAAAATGGTGGAGCTTATAACGGCAGGTTATAAAAAAGCCAGCGCCAGGCGTAAAAACCACTAATGTTTTATGGTGTTAACATACTTTGGCTTTATGGCTAAGTAAACTCTTTTACTACATGATAGCCTGCTAAGCTAAAAAATAAAATAGCTATAGCCGTATTAATTACCCCGGTGCTAAGCGCGAATTTGCTTTGAATATACTGTGCGAACCGGGCGTATAAAAACAAACATAAAAATGATCCGCCTGCCGATCCGATACTGAATATCACCAGTGCAAAGTTACCATCCGGGGATCCATTCGTGCGTTATCAGGTAAGTACCACATATCATCCAGAATGGTACCTGCATAGGGTTAATAAAACCTAACAGGATGCCGTATTTAATGCTGGCATGTTCGCTGTATTTGGTTTCGGATGGCTTGGTTCGGTTAAGCCACGTTATTGTGCCTAATACTAAAAACAAGGCAACCATCACCCAATCAATCACCACATCTAAATGCACTTGTGCCGACAGCCATTTAGCCCCATGCATAATTATGAAAGTAAAGATAAACTCAGCGCAGCTAAATGCTATGATAAATTGCATAGCGTGTTTAAAGCCGCGGTTTATAGTAATGCGTACAAGCGTAAGGTTGATGTTTCCGGGTGGGACGTAGCCGATAAAGTTAGCAATAAGACCCGGGAAGAAGGTTAGCACTATCATCGGGGGTAAATATATGCAGTTAGTGTTATTTTAATATTATTAAATTTGTGCCCGCACATGGACTTAACAGAAGAACAACAGGAACGCATTGACATCATCCATCATAAACTAAAGTTTATAGAGCAAAAGCCGACTGTGGCCTGCATCATAAATTTAGATCCGCTGCTATTGGCAGGCGATGATAAAGCCGAACTGGTAAGGATAGCCGGTGGCACAGCTATTGGCGGTACTGCCGAAACCATGCTGCAGCTTAACCCGGATATTATTATACTAATGCCCGGCGACAATAGCATTGCCCAAAGCATGAGCGACATTGATGAGCTGTTGCAACTACCCGGTTTCGCCGATTTGAAAGCCATAAAGAATAATCGTTTTTATATTGCAGATGCCGGCCAATATTTTAATAATGCTGAGACCGATAATTTTGTTGATTCGATAGAATTACTGGCCGAGATCATTTATCCCAAACAGTTCATTTTTGGACATGAGGGGCAGGGATGGATAAAGTTTAGTTTGTAATAATAATTTTTCCACAGCCATACTAACCGCAAAAATCCCACGTTTACTTTTCAGTATAAAAATGACCCGGCAATAAGAGCGTTCTGCTTTTAAAAAGAGTGCTCTTATTGCTAACCAAATTAAAACTTTACGTTAAAACCGGCATAGTAATTCCTTAATGCAGATGGGTTATAAAAACGGTTCCCTACAGCATCCGGGTCGGCACCCAAATTATATTGTTCGTTCAGCAAGTTATCAACTCCCGCATAAATTTCTAATCGCGATTTATTGCTTAATTGGTGCTGCCAGCCCGCTTTTGCCTGCACCAAATTATATTTAGGCGCATAAAAGGTATTGGCTTCATTTAAAGGGATGCGGGCGGTTGCATTATATTGCGTGTACAGATATAATGATTCAGGGAATTTTACCTGTAAGCTGGCTACGCTTACATTACGTGGTACACCGGTTAGTTCATTGCCTGCGTAGCCCGTAGTGGCATCACGATAATCACCAAAAGTAAATTTGCTTATTGTTAACGCTTCGCTTATTTGTAAGCCACGGATAAAGCCGTTATTGGTTGGTTTAATAATCCAATCGGTAAAATAAAGCTCAATACCCGGCTGTTTAATATCACCCGAATTGGTGTAATATTCTGTAGACGAGGCAGTCAACCGGCGCACAATAGCATTGTTTAAGTGGAAATAAAACGCTGATACATCCAGCAACATTGTTTCATCGCTATTGCGCAGGCGGAAACCTGTTTCGTAATTCCAGCCGTACTGGGCACCTAAACTGGTGTTGATGATATTGTTTGATGGACGGATCTCGGCTGACGTTGGTGTCGAATAGCCGCGGCTTGCCGATGCTCTCCAAACAAAGTTATTTGTAATGCTATAAGATAGCGCCAAACGCGGCATTACCTGAGGCGAAAATGTTTGTTTGGTAAATGCTGTCTGGTTGCGCGGGTAAATATTCTTAAAATCGTAGCCGTAAAAATTTAAACTTGCCGCGGCTTCTACATGCAGGCGGTCATACAAAGTCTCTTCATAGCGCGCGAAAAAGAAATGCTGGCCGGTGTTTACTTTATCTAAACTTTGGGCGGTGTCGCGCACGCCGGCGCGGTTGCCATAATCGTTATTGTCAGCATTGGTTTGCGACCATTCCATGCCTACGTTGGCTTTCCATTTAAAGTCTTTTTTAGCTGAACCGGTAAACTCAAAGTAGGTACGCATACCATAAGTACGCTCGTAACGCTGCTCGTAATTGGTAATAAACGGATTGGTGAAATTTACATAAGCGCCATACGCTGCAAACACATTACGGATGTTAGGAGTGATTTGCCACTGGTTAACAGCACCGCCATAGGTCATTTTATTTTCTATACCCGCATTTTGCACCAATGCGCCGGGTACTACCGGCGTTGACGGACGTGCAGCTCTTGGATCTATCGCCAATTGCGCCAGCGTCAGCCCACCCGGTGTTTCATATTTAAGGTCCGAATAAAAACCTAATATCTTCAGTGAGTTAACGCCGCCATAAGTTATCTTATCACTTGCCTGGAAGTAATGGCGAGACATATCACTGTGTACGCGGTAACCATGATAGGTTTGATAAGCCTGGCTAAAATTAAACTGGTTGTTGTTGCTCACCTGTTGCAGGCCCACGTTCTCGTGCACCAATCTGTACGACCCACCTGTAAAACCGGCGGTAACAAAGCTGGTGTTATCATAACGGTTAACCGGGTTAACTAAAACTACCCCACCCGAATTTGCGCCAAATAAACTGCCATCGGGCCCCTTTAATACCTCGATACCCTGTACACTGTTAAAGTCGATAACGTTTAAATAGGTATTGCCCCCGCATCGGTTAACGGCAGCTCATCATAATAAATTTTAACATCGCGTATGCCAAACGGCGACCGTAATAAACTCCCCCTTACAGACAGGCGATAACTACCCGGCGACCTTTCTTCCATCCGCACACCCGGAACAGTATTTATTGCGGATACCAACGAATTGTCAGGTTGTAGCTTCAATTGTGCCGGTGATATTACACTCACCGAAGCAGGCACACTTAACATGGGCTGATCTGAAAGATACCCCTTTACAACTATCGTATTCAAGCTGGTGGTGTCGGCTTTTGCGTTATTAGATTTTTTTTGCGCGCTGGCAATACCGCCGGCTGCCAAAACAAACAGGATAGTAGAATAAATTTTACGCACGGGTATAAACATATTAGGTTGAACAAAAATAGCCCTTTAGTTTAGTAAAGAGCTATTTCGGTTTGTAAGATATTAGATACTTTGGCTACCGTACGCTAACGCGCCAAATAGTGTTTGCAGCATCATCAGCCACTAATAAAGAGCCATCTTTTGCTACCGCGATGCCAACAGGGCGGCCATGTACTTCGTAAGTTGCGGGATTAGCAATAAAGCCGGTTAAAAAATCCTGCATCGGCCCGGAAGGGTGGCCGTTGGCAAATGGTACAAAGGTTACTTTATACCCTGAAAGGGCCGATCTGTTCCACGATCCATGCTGCCCGATGAATGCGCCGTCCACATATTTAGGCGGAAAGCCTGAACCGGTGTAAAATGCTAAACCTAATGATGCGGTATGCGCCCCTAATTCAAAATCGGGTACTATGGCTTTACGCACCAGGTCAGGCCGCTGCGGTTTAACGCGGTCATCAACATGCTGCCCAAAATAAGAGTAAGGCCAGCCATAGAAGCCGCCCGGTCTAACGCTGGTCAGGTAATCGGGTACCGGGTTGTCTCCTAATTCATCGCGCTCATTTACAGCTGCCCATAATGTGCGGGTGCGGGGTTCAAAATCTATCCCGGCCGGATTGCGCAGGCCACTGCCGTAAATACGCTCGCCGGTACCGTCGGGGTTTATTTCTAAAATACCGGCGCGACGCACTTCATTGGCAGGGCCTTTTTCCATTACGTTAGTTCCGGATCCAACGGCTATGTATATTTTAGTTCCGGCCGCATTTGCGCGCAGGTTGCGGGTCCAATGATTATTGTAACCGCCCGCTGGCAGGCGCATTATCATTTTTCCGGGACCAGTGATATGGGTTTGTCCCGGCTTATATGCAAATCGCCATAAGCCATCGGTATTGGCTACGTAAAACCAGTTGCCTAATATCAACATCCCGAAGGGCTGGTTCAGCCCGCTTAAAAAAACAGAAACCTGATCCGGTATCCCATCACCATTTTTATCCCTTAATAAAGTTATGCGGTTAGCGCTTTTATTTAGATTTTGTGATTTGGAAGCCCCCACAATATCTGCCCCTAATTTTTTCAGCCATTTTAACTCGGTATTGGCTTCTGATACAAATACATCTCCATTTTTAGCCACATACATATTACGCGGGTTATTTAACCTATTGGCAAACATGGTTACTTTAAACCCGGGCGGCGCTATAGGTTTTTGGCCGCGCTGCCAGCCAATTACTTTACAATATTGGGTGGTTGATTTTGTTGTGTTAGGAGGTGGTAGCCTGTGCCGCTGCTGTGCATTTACTGCAAGCGATACCCCGGCAAGGAATGTTAATATTAATTTGATCTTCATGTCGATAGCGTTTTAAAAGCAACCTTATTGGTTTGTGTTTTGTTTTAGCAACGCGGCTATTCAGACCGATAATAAATTGCACTTTTTGCGTGAATTTTATAAATTATGGCGGTACATTTAATCATGCATTCCGAACAGCACCTAAAAAGCTCTGACACCATCCGCGATATTGTTATCGGTATGTCTGACGGTTTAACCGTTCCGTTTGCCCTTGCGGCCGGATTAAGTGGAGCCATAAACTCTTCTAGTATCGTTATAACGGCGGGTATTGCCGAAATCGTAGCGGGATCAATAGCGATGGGGTTAGGTGGATTTTTAGCCGGCCGGACAGAGGCCGACCATTATGCCGCCGAACTGCAACGCGAGTATGATGAAGTAGAGCGCGTGCCTGAGCAGGAAAAAGCGGAGGTGAAAGAAGTATTTGCCGGTTTTGGGTTATCAGAACAGTTGCAAACGGAGGTGGCCGATGAAATGGCTAAGGATAAAGACAAATGGGTTGACTTTATGATGCGCTATGAATTGGGATTGGAAAAGCCCCAGGCCAACCGTGCAACCCAAAGCGCCATTACTATTGGTTTATCTTATATAGCTGGTGGAATTATCCCGCTAAGCCCTTATTTTTTGAATCAAATTCGCAAGTTGCCTTGATATATTCATGCGGCATTACCATGGTTTGCCTGTTTGTATTTGGATACTTTAAAAGTAAGGTTACCGGACAGCCCCCTGTTTCTGGTGCGTTTAAAGTGCTGGTTATTGGTGCATTGGCAGCCGCTGCCGCATTTGGGATGGCGAAGTTGATTACAGGTAAATAGTAATGAGTTTTGAGGGTTGAGTAATGAGTTGAGGCTACTCAAAACTCACTACCCAACACTCAGAACTTAATAAACTTATCTATCTGGTCATTAGTAAATTTTACTGTATCTTCTTTATACAGATCACTGTATTCATTAAACTCTGTTTTAACATTAGCTATATGCAGTTTTAATGGCATTACATGCAGGTTAACATAATGGCATACCCCGGTAAAATGGTCGATGCCGCGTATATTACCATACTTGCCTGAAGATATCCCCACCAACGCCGCTTTCTTCTCATAAAAACTGTCCGGGAAAGAGCAGGCGTCAATAAAAACCTTTAATGCGCCGGGGAAACTTCCATTATATTCGGGTATAATAAAAATGAATTTATCAGTAGCGGTAACTATATCCCGGATCTCCTGGAACTCGGCACTGCGTTTTCCGTAAAGATCTGTTTGCAAGATGTTTGGGGGTAATTGCGCCATAGATAATATGCCCGACTCAATACCTTTCTCAAGTAGCTTTTTCTGGTAATAGCGTGCTATCTTAAGTGTCGAGCTTCCGGGACGGTTGGTAGATGAAATGATAGTGATCATTAATAATGAGTGATTGAGTGGGTGAGTGATTGAGTGAATGTTTATATTTAGTTTTGTGAATTATGACCTTAAAATCATCATTCGCTAATTCATTCAATCACTCATTCCAACATTAATATGTTTGTAAATTGCCAAAAACTGTGGATTTCTCCGTTATTTAAATATATATCTTAGCACTGGTAAAAAGTTTCCCGAAGGTAGAAATTAATATTTCTTTTTTCGTTGTCAGTTAAACCGTTATAAAATTTGGAGAAATAGAATGAGTAAAATTATTGCTTTAGCCAATCAAAAGGCGGTGTGGGCAAAACCACATCATCCATTAACCTGGCCGCAAGTTTGGCGGTATTAGAGTACAGGACACTGTTAGTTGATGCCGATCCTCAGGCTAATGCCACTTCAGGTATCGGGTTTGACCCCCGCAACGTAAAAAATAGCATTTATGAGTGCATCATCAATGAGGTTGATCCCCGCGATGCCATCATCAAAACCGAAACTCCTAACCTTGATCTGCTGCCCGCGCATATTGACCTTGTAGGTGCCGAGATAGAAATGATAAATCTGGACAACCGGGAGTATAAAATGCAGGAGGTCTTTAATAAGGTTCGCGATGAGTATGATTTTATTATTATCGACTGCTCACCATCATTAGGTTTAATTACCATTAACGCTTTAACCGCTGCCGATTCGGTAATTATCCCGGTACAATGCGAGTATTTCGCGTTAGAAGGCCTGGGCAAATTATTAAACACGGTTAAAATCGTTCAAAACCGTTTAAATCCACAGTTAGAAATTGAAGGTATTTTATTAACCATGTATGATGTAAGGCTGCGCCTTTCAAATCAGGTGGTTGAAGAGGTACGTAATCATTTTGAAGAAATGGTATTTGATACCATTATACAGCGAAACACCCGTTTAAGCGAAGCGCCAAGCTTTGGTGTATCTGTAATTATGCATGATGCCACCTGTAAAGGCGCTATAAATTATTTGAATCTTGCCCGCGAAATAATCCAAAAAAATGGATTGGTAAATAACGAGGTAAACGCAACAACAGAAACAGTATAGCATGAGTGCAGAAAAAAGGAATGCTTTAGGTAAGGGATTAAGTGCACTGTTAAACGACTCTGAAAACGTACTGCCTTATAAAAAACCAAACAGTAACAACAATAACAATACCGGCGCATCTGCCGAAGTTAATGGGTTGGGCTCTGTAAATGATATTAAATTATCGGAGATAGAGGTTAACCCTTTCCAGCCGCGTACCGATTTTGATGAGCAGGCATTGGCTGATCTGTCAGCTTCTATCAAGCTGCAGGGTTTAATACAGCCTATTACCGTGCGCCGTGTTAACGCGCACCAATACCAGCTAATATCAGGCGAGCGCCGCTTACGTGCTTCAAAACTGGCAGGGCTAACCCATATCCCGGCCTATGTACGTACGGCTAACGACCAGCAAATGCTGGAGATGGCGCTGATAGAAAATATCCAGCGCGAAAACCTTAACGCTATTGAAGTGGCATTGAGCTTTCAGCGGATGTTAGACGAAGTTGGTCTTAAACAGGAAGAGTTGGGCGAACGTGTAAGTAAAAACCGGTCGACCGTAACCAACTATTTAAGGTTGTTAAAGCTGCCTCCAACCATACAGGCATCTATCCGCGATGGTGAGTTAAGTATGGGCCATGCACGTGCGTTAATAACTGTGGAGGACCCCGCACAACAATTATATTTGCACAAACATATTATTCAGCAAGGTTTATCCGTTCGTAAGGTGGAAGAGATGGTGCGCGACCTGCAAAAATTGCGTACCAAAAGGAAGGAAAACAACCCGAGCCGCCGTCGTTTCAGATACAAAAGATACAGGACGATCTAGCCTCTAAGTTTAGCTCGCAGGTTAAACTAAAAATAGGCAGCCGGGGTAAAGGTGTTATTGAAATTCCTTTTTTGTCAGAAGATGATCTTGGCCGCATTCTCGAAATGTTGGATTGGTAAAAATGCAGAGATACTTTTTAATTATTGGCTTATTAATAGCGTTCAGTTTTTCGGCCATGGCACAAGTGCCTATTGTGCCTTTAATGCCCGGCACACAAAGCAGGGCAGATAGTATACAGGCACGTAAAGACACAACCAAAGGCAAAGCCTTTGCGCCAAAATCAACTGTCGAAAAAGTTTATCATCCTGATAGTACGCATAGCCCAAGCAAGGCATGGCACAGGTCATTAATAATACCCGGCCTTGGGCCGGTGTATAACCATAGGATATGGAAAGTGCCGGTTATTTACACCGGGTTAACCTTGCTGGTTTTAATGTACAGGTTTAATCAGACAGCCTATACCGAAGATTTGGCTATAGCCCGGTATAGGGCCAAAGGTACACAGCCTGCACGGCGATAAGTATTATGACTTGTATCAATTATTTAAAGCTAACAACTATGACGACGCCCAAATTAACGATGCGGTAAGAGGTTATGCGCGTTACCGCGATTTAAGTGTATTGCTTTTTGTAGCGGCCTGGGGTATCCAAACTATTGATGCCTATGTTGATGCCAAGTTTATGCATTCCTACTCTATGGATAACAATTTTAGCGTAAAGCTTGCACCTACTATGATGAACAACCCGGTGTATGCTCAAAATTTTAACGGCGCATTTATTCCGGGTTTAAAACTTACCTTTACACTCAGATAAAGAGGGATATTTGCATCCGCCCATAAAAGTAAAATATTACAAATGAAGATTGCATTATTAGGTTACGGCAAAATGGGTAAGATCATTGAAAAGATCGCTACCGACCGTAAGCACGAAATTGTATTAAAGATAGACCAGGGATAATCAGCACGATCTCACTGCCGAAAACCTGCAAAAAGCTGATGTGGCAATTGAATTTAGCACTCCTGCAACTGTATTAGCTAATATCGATCATTGTTTTAACGCGGGAGTACCCATTGTTGTGGGCACCACAGGCTGGTATGAGCAATTAGATGCGATAAAAGAAAAATATAACGCCAGCGATAATGCCTTTATATATGGCACTAACTTTAGTGTAGGCGTAAATATATTTTTCCATATCAATAAGGTATTGGCTAAGCTGATGAACAAGCACCCGTATTATGATGTGCAGGTTGAGGAGATCCATCATACTCAAAAATTAGATTCGCCAAGCGGAACGGCTATCACCATAGCCGAAGGCATTATAGAAAACCTTGATAGTAAAAAGGAATGGGTGAATGTATTAACCGATGTTAATAGCCCGGTTGAAGATAATGCTAAAGCACAGGATGTTTTGATAGAGTCGTATCGTATAGAAAATGTGCCGGGTACCCATACCGTGTTGTACGATTCGGAAGTTGATACCATCGAAATAAAACATACGGCGCATAATCGTAATGGCTTTGCGCTGGGCGCCGTGTTAGCGGCCGAGTGGGTGGCTGATAAAAGCGGCTTCTATTCGGTAGCGGATATGTTTGATTTATCCTAAATAATAAATACTTTACCCCGATATTAAAAAGATAATGAACTGGAAATTCTGGAATAAGAAAAATACGAATACAAAAGCCAAAAAGAAAACCAAAAGCCGCGAGTGGCTGGATGCTATTGTGTTCGCTGTAATTGCCGCTACGCTGATAAGGACATTTTTTATAGAGGCCTATACCATACCTACACCATCCATGGAAAGATCGCTTTTGGTTGGTGATTTTTTATTTGTTAGTAAGCTAAATTATGGCCCGCGTACGCCCATGACACCCGTGTCGTTCCCGTTTGCGCATCATACCATGCCACTCATAAATACCAAAGCTTATTGGGATGGTATTAAATTACCTTATTACCGCCTGCCCGGTTTTAGCGATGTTAAAAAAGGTGACGTAGTAGTATTTAACTATCCTATGGATGCCGATTCGCCGCTTTATCGCCCGGTTGATAAACGCGAGAACTTTATTAAACGCTGCCGGGTGTTGGCGGCGATACCTTAAGCGTTGTTAACGCGCAGGTATTTATAAACGGCAAAGCCGCAGAGAACCCGCCAGAAGGGCAGATTGATTACTCGGTACAAACAAATGGAATTGAGCTTAATCCGCAAGTGCTTCAGGACCTGCACGTTTCTATGTATGAAGGTGCGACGTACCCTACAATGACACCTGAGGCTTATAAAACCTTGAAAGGATACTCGAACATTAAATCAATTACACCAAACATAAAAAGGCCGGCGAACAAGATTGGGTATACCCTACCAACCCTAACCACCCTGCTGTTGCGCCGGCCTGATGTTTAAGAAACAGCATGATTATAAATGGAACGTAGATAATTACGGCCCTATCATTATACCTAAAAAGGGCTGGACTGTAAAACTGGATACCGTTACTTACCCTATATATGCGCGTTGTATCAGCGTGTATGAAAATAATAAAGTACAGATAGTAGGAAACGATATTTTAATTAATGGTAAAAAAGCCGATAGCTATACCTTTAAAATGAATTATTACTGGATGATGGGCGATAACCGCCACGACTCGGACGATTCGCGCTTCTGGGGCTTTGTACCCGAAGATCATATTGTTGGCAAAGCTTTATTTGTATGGATGAGCATTGATGACGATGCATCTTTCTTTAGCAAGATAAGATGGAGCAGGTTGTTTAAGATTATTCATTAAGACTAATTAAAGCATAAAAGAAGCCAGATCATTGATCTGGTTTCTTTTTTATATAACAATTTGTCATTTCGAAACGAGGAACGGGTGAGAAATCTTATACGAGCGATTATAAGCATAGCGTATAAGATTTCTCGTCGCGCTTTCGCACCTGCCCACCCGGGCTCACTCGAAATGACAGCTTTATTATTCACTTAATGGACTAACACCCATTTTCGCTGCCAACTCGTTCAAATCCTTAACCACAGCATCAACCAAGGGTATGCCATTTTTTCGGCGGTCTATTTCTGCTTCATACTCCGGTTCGCCTGGGATAATAACTTTTGGTTAGGGTCAATTTGTGAGGCCGATTTAAAACGCGATACCCAATTGTCCAGATGGTTCTTAAACTCATCAACGGGTCGGAACCCATCAACACGCATAGCGCCTAAAAATGGCCGATGCCCGAGCCAACGGGGTCGGAAGGTGGATCAAGGAACGATACAAATGGTGGCACCCACGGGCCGTAATTAGCCCCTGATAACACTGCCGATAAAATATCTACCGTAGCGCTCAATCCAAATCCTTTATGACTGCCATGATCGCGGTCGCTACCCAATGGCAATAATGAGCCGCCGCTTTTTAAAGCATGTGGGTCGGTTGTATAATTTCCATCCTTGTCCTCGATCCAGCCTTCGGGCACTTGCTTGCCTGACCGCTGGGCAATTTCCAGCTTACCGTTGGCCGCTGCCGAAGTAGCCATATCAACTACAACTGGCGGGTATTTCCCTGCCGGGAAAGCATAGCACATGGGGTTAGTGCCCAGCATACGCTCGTTTGAAAATGTTGGTGCAACCAGCGGGCTGGCGTTGGTCATGGCAAAGCCGATCATATCTTTCTGTACCGCCATCAAAGCATGATAACCCGCAATACCAAAATGGTTAGAGTTACGGATAGAGACCCAGCCCGAGCCATACAACTCCGCCTTTTTAATAGCTACCTGCATAGCAAACGGCGCTACCACCGTGCCAAGGCCGGCGTCGCCATCAATGGTGGCGGTAGTGGGTGTTTCATGTGCTATTTGGATGTTGGGTGTGGGGTTAATACGTTGCTTCTCCCACAAGCGGATATAGCCCGTTAAACGTGCAACCCCATGCGAGTCGATACCCCGCAGATCTGATAGTAACAAAACATCAGCAGCAAGCGCCGCATGTTCTTCACTGCAGCCCATCGCCGGAAAATGTTTTGGGTAAATGTTCTTAAAGCTGATTCGGTAACGAGCATCTGCAAATATATAACATATGGAGATTAAACCTTTGCCGGTGACGACACTCAAAGTGAAAGAACCAAACCGGTAATTAACCTAAATAAAAAATACACAAAGATCTTACACGGTTAATATGTGTTGATATTGTTATTTTTATCACTTTAAGCCTCAACCTATGAAAAAAACTTTATCATTTTTACTTTTTACCATTTTTACCCTGCCCGTTTTTGCCCAACACTATTCGTTTGGAATTAGAGGTGGCTTTAACTATTCTACATTGTCTGGCGATGTTAACGCAATAGGGAAACTGCGTGCTTTTAATGTGGGAGGATTTTGGAATATTGAATTGGATAATTTTGCAATACAACCCGGTGTCGCTTATAGTGTTAAAGGAGTAAGGGAAAATGTCGGTGTTATTGATCCGGTTACGTCTGTGCAAAGTGCTTACGGCAGGGTTGTAACATTAAATTATATTCAATTAGCTATAAATACCATTTATAGGTTCCCGACTAAAAGCCCGGTTCGCTTTTATTTGGGTGGTGGCCCATATTTTGCCGATGCCATTTCCGGATGGGAGTCTGTGCCGGGCCAACCAAGAAAGGATCTGTCTTTTGAAGATTATTACAGGATAGATTTTGGGATTGGCGTAATTGGAGGCATTGAGATACGAAAGAAAATAATATTAGGCCTTAATTATGATATAGGCATTATACCTGTGAGCCAGTGCAAACGCGTTTTGATATTGTTAACCGGACACTCGGACTCTCGGTGGGATACCATTTTTAACTTACTTACGCTTCGGTAAGCACCGCAAACTCAAAAGCCAACGGCTCAAAATTACGGATAAGTTCGTCAATAAAAGTCTGTCCCCACTTAACATAAAGCAAACCAAAATTCTCGTTACGTTCCTGCAGGCTATTGCCCGGGAAGAGCTCGGTTTTTATTTGCTCGATCTGCTCAAGGCGGGTGTGGTAATTGTGCCTTTCGGCTTTGACTAACTTCTTTTCGAGGTTGTCTATAGCCTTTTTTAAGCGGGCCTGTACAGCTTCTGTTGATGGGCCGAGTGTTGGGTCGATCTTTGAGGCACGCTCTTTTAGCCTGGAGAAAATGGCGGTTAACTCGCTCCATTCTGTTTGTAGCGACAGGTTATGATCGCTATGTTTTTTTATCCAGTAATTTTTTAGCAGATCAGTAGGTTTGAAAATATCGGCAGGTGCTAATTCCATTCGCTTTATTTTAGCTGCCGATTCTTTGCGTATAACCAATCCCGAATTACGCAATATTAATATCGGGAAATCAATTTTATAATACTCGAAGTTTGATTTTAATTCTAACCAGTAAACCACCTCGGCACCACCACCTATGTAGGCAATGTTGGGTAAAATACATTCCCGGTAAAGCGGGCGCATTACTACGTTAGGGCTAAACTTTTGGGGATGCTTTTTAATTTCTGTCCTTAGTTCCTCTTCGGTAAAACTGATATCCGTGTTCAATACTTTATAAAGGCCATCTTCAAAAACCAAACGTTCACGCAGGCTGCCTTTCATGTAAAAAAGTTGATCTCGCGTGGATTAACCCGGATATGTACGCCCGTGGTTGTGTAGCTTTTCGTTGGTGGCCGTAATGTTTTTAAAGCTGTTTTGCTCAATGATATCCCGCTCAATAATAGCGGCGAACTGTTGCTTTAACCGTTGATTATCGGCATCAATTATCACCAAACCATATTGGCCAAACAAAGCGTTTACCATATAACGGGTAGCATCGGCCAACCTGTCAAACCGGGTGTAGGCAGTTTCAACTATCTCAGCCAATTCAGGTGCATGACCTGCCATGCCCAGCACGCCTTTGTACTGGTTAAGGGCCTGCCGCAAGGTTTCGGGATGGATACGCCCGGTAGCGCCTGATGATTCCAGCCACCAATGCACTTTTTTACCGCCAATAGTAGTATAACTTATCTCTGCAAAGTCATGATCTTCGGACGCCATCCAGTAAACCGGTACAAAGTTTTTATCCGGGAACTGCGCTTTTAGCTGTTGGGTAAGCTTTATGGCGGTAACTATTTTGTAGATAAAGTATAACGGGCCGGCAAAGATATTCAATTGGTGCCCGGTAGTTATGGTATAAGTATTTGCTTCTTTTAAGCTGTTGATGTTTTGCTGTACAGGTTGCGGAATTGAAAATGCAGGATCCCAGATACGGGCATATTGTGCAATGATTTGATATTGATCCGTTAATGTGTCGGCCAATAGCGCCCTGTCAGCAACTACTTTCTTGTTCTTTAGGAAGTCGGCAAAGCCGTCAAGGGTGGGTCGGTGACTATAAAATTCTCTTAATTCCGGTTTATCTTCCGGGTAATCAATTACGGTTGGGGAAAAGTACCTCGTTTTTTTATAGCTTATACAGGCAACGTCCATTTGATTTCGAATTTCGGATGTTCGATTTCGGATTTACTTCCGGCTCTTACATCTTTTGGAAATCGAATTTAGAGTTTAATATTATAATTTAAACAATCAACCTTTAAAAGGTGGTTTATTTTACAATATGTCCATAAAGGTCAAAGTCTTCGGCAGTATCAATTTTTACATTCACAAAGCTGCCAATAGTGGCATAATCTACTGTGGCGTCAATTAAAACCTCATTATCAACCTCAGGCGAATCGTATTCGGTACGGCCAACAAAGTAGGGTCCGTCTTTTTTATCGATCAACACTTTATAGGTATGGTCAATTCGCTCCTGGTTCTTTTCGAATGAAATTTCCTGCTGAATTTCCATTATCGCGTCGGCGCGTGCCTGTTTAACTTCTTCGGGCACATCATCCACCAAAGCGTGTGCATGCGTTTTTTCTTCGTGCGAATAGGTAAAGCAACCCAATCGGTCAAACTTGGTATCCTCAACCCAGCGCTGCATTTCTTCAAAATCGCGCTCGGTTTCGCCCGGGTAACCCGTTATCAGCGTGGTACGCATAGCAATGCCGGGCACGCGGTCGCGGATCTCGTTTACTACGTCAATAGTTTTTTGTTTGGTAATGCCGCGGCGCATTGATTTAAGCATATTATCGGTGATGTGCTGCAACGGCATATCCATATACTTACAGATATTGCTGCGCTCGTTCATCACATCCGGGATCTCCATTGGGAAGCCGGAAGGGTAGGCGTATTGCAGCCTGATCCACTCGATACCGTTCACATCAGAGATACGGCGAAGTAATTCATCAAGGTTGCGTTTGCCGTAAAGATCAAGGCCATAATAGGTTAAATCTGGGGCAATAAATATTAATTCTTTAGTTCCGTTTTTAGCTAATTTTTCTGCAGACTTCACCAACTCATCAATAGGCGTGCTTAAGTGTTTGCCACGCATTAACGGTATCGCGCAAAATGAGCAAGGGCGATTACAACCCTCGGCAATTTTAAAATAAGCAAAGTGTGATGGGGTAGTCAATAAACGCTCGCCAATTAACTCGTGCTTGTAGTTTGCGCCAACAGAAGTGAGTAAGTTTTGCAGATCATTAGTGCCAAAATAAGCATCAACGTTAGTGATCTCGGCTTCCAGTTCGGGTTTATATCGTTCGGATAGGCAACCGGTAACAATTACCTTCCCAACCTTGCCCTGATCTTTAAGCTCGCTGTATTGTAATATGGTATCGATAGACTCCTGCTTGGCGTTATCAATAAAACCGCAGGTATTTATAACAATGATATCATCCTTGCTCACGCGGTCCGACTCATGTACAACATCAAACATATTACCCTTAAGCTGTCCCATCAGGATCTCGGAATCGTAAGTATTCTTAGAGCAACCTAAAGTCACCACGTTTACACGTGGTTTTTTAATTAGTATCGGCTTGCTTATTTCTTTCGTCCTCATTTATCTTTTTCACTTTTTGTCATTCTGAGCGATAGCGAAGAATCTGTCGCGCGACGAATGCATAGTTTGGAGATCCTTCGCTATCGCTCAGGATGACAATCCTTTTTTAGTCTTTAAATAATGAATCGACGAATGCTTTGCGATCAAACAACTGTAACTGATCGGCGCCTTCGCCTACACCTATGTATTTTACCGGTATTTTAAACTGATCTGATATCCCTATAACCACACCGCCTTTGGCTGTGCCATCTAATTTTGTTAGCGCAAGGGCATTAACTGCAGTAGCTTCTGTAAATTGTTTACATTGTTCAATAGCATTTTGCCCGGTTGATGCGTCTAACACCAGCAATATCTCGTGCGGTGCACCCGGCACCACCTTTTCCATTACGTTTTTGATCTTGGTTAGTTCGTTCATCAAACCAACCTTGTTATGTAAACGGCCGGCAGTATCAATAATTGCCACATCATCGCCATTGGCAACCGCCGACTTTAGCGTATCAAAGGCTACCGATGCAGGATCTGATCCCATGGCTTGCGCTACAACCTTTACCCCAACACGCTCGCCCCAAAGTTTTATCTGGTCAACCGCCGCCGCGCGGAAAGTGTCTGCTGCGCCTAACACTACCTGGTTGCCCGCTTGTTTTAATTTTTTAGCCAGTTTGCCTATGGTAGTAGTTTTACCTACGCCATTAACACCAACTACCATAATTACATAAGGCTTATGGGTGCCGTATTCGAAGTTTGAAAAATCGTTACTGTTATTTTCGGCAAGTAGTTGCTGGATCTCATCGCGAAGTAAACCCTGCAGATCGCCGGTACTTACATATTTATCGCGGGCAACACGGGCCTGTATCCGGTCGATAATTTTTAGCGTGGTTTTTACACCAACATCTGATGTTACCAATACCTCTTCCAGCTCATCCAGTACATCATCATCAACTGTTGATTTACCGGCTATTACCTTGGTGATCTTTGAAAAAGGTTATCCTTGGTTTTTTCTAAACCAACATCAAGCGCCTCCTGTTCTTGCGGTGTGCTTTCCTTTTTCTTAAAAAAATCAAATAGTCCCATATGTATTAAATGTGCAGATGTGCAAATATGCAGATGTGTAAATTAATAAATATCAGCTTAGTGTTAATTTGCACATCAAACAAAAAAGCCCTCTCGTTAAAACAAGACGGCTTTTATATTTTTAACAAAGTTAATTACTGAGCTTTTGATGCAGCAATCGCGTCTTTAACGTGATCGTTGTGTACAATTGCTTCTTTGAATGAGTAAGCACCAGTTTTAGGTGACTTAGTCATTGTAATAACTTTTGAATATTCTTTACCTGCACCGGTTTTTAAGGTCGCAACTACTTTCTTTGCCATTGTCTTTTAGTGTTATGAGTAGTGGGTTGTGAGTTTTGAGTCAATACTCATTACTCATCACTCAATACTGAGTACTTATTACTTAATTTCTTTATGAACTGTTACTTTACGTAAAACCGGGTTAAATTTTTTCATTTCCAGTCTTTCGGTTGTGTTCTTTTTGTTCTTGGTGGTAATGTAACGAGACATGCCCGGCATACCGGTTGCCTTGTGCTCTGTGCACTCTAATATTACCTGAACTCTGTTACCTTTCTTAGCCATCGTATTTTTAATTATTGAATGAATGAATTATTGAATGAGTGAACCTAATCACTAATCTCTAATCACCAATCACTGCCTATATATATCCTTTTTTTACAAACTTGTTGATACAAGCTGTTATCCCGTTTTTGCTGATAGTTTTAACAGCTGATGTAGATACCTTTAAGGTAATCCATTTATCTTCTTCAGGGATATAAAACTTTTTAAGCTTAAGGTTTGGATGAAACCTGCGTTTAGTTTTGCGGTTTGAGTTAGAAACGTTGTTACCAACTATTGACGCTTTTCCTGTTAGATCACAAATTCTTGACATGACAATTAATTTAAAAACCCTTTTATTAAAGGGATTGCAAATATCAGGATTTAAACTGGAATAGACAACAGTGTTTTTAAAATATTTGAAAAAATATCAAACTGTAATAAAAACAGGCATTTGCAAGGCTTAAGTTTGGTTTGTTTTACGTGTGGCTAAGTGTATAATCCGGCCAATTATTGCAGCAAGCATGCCTAAACCAAAACACACCGAAAGTTTTAAGTTTAAACCGAACAAACCACCAAGCAGCGTGATAAAAGGCGCACTGGCTAGGCCTATAGGGATATAAACTTCTAAAAAGTATTTCTTTTTAAACAGGTTATTCATTACACTAAAATAGTACAATCTTTCTAAACTGTATTTTTCATTTATACATCTGTAATAAATCACTATTTTGCGTCTCCGCTAATAATAACCACCAATAAGCCAATTTTATACCTATAGCAATGAAAATTACCTCATTCGACCATTACAAAGAAGTTTATAAACAAAGTGTTGAACAACCCGAACAGTTTTGGGCAGGCGTTGCCGACACCTTCTTATGGAAAAAAGTGGGATAAAGTTTTAGAATGGAACTTTAAAGAGCCAAAAATTAAATGGTTCCGGGGTGCCAGGGTTGAATATTACCGAGAACTGCCTTGACCGCCATTTGGATACAATTGGCGATAAAACAGCCATCATCTGGGAGCCGAATGATCCGACAGAACATCACCGCATAATAACCTATCGCCAGTTGTACGAGAAAGTTTGCCAGTTTGCCAACGTGCTTAAAAATAACGGTGCTAAAAAAGGCGACCGCATTTGTATATATATGCCCATGGTGCCCGAACTGGCCATCGCTTTATTAGCCTGCGCCCGGATAGGTGCCATTCATTCGGTTGTTTTTGGGGGATTCTCGGCGCAATCTATAGCCGACCGGATCCGGGATGCCGAGTGTAATATTGTGATCACATCTGATGGTAGTTTCCGTGGAAATAAAGAGGTTCCGTTAAAATCTATTATTGACGATGCGCTGGTAACCTGCCCATCAGTTAAGCGCGTAATAGTACTTACCCGCACTCGTACACCAGTCGCCATGATAAAGGGCCGTGACGTATGGTGGGAAGATGAAGTTAAAAAGGTAGAAACCCGGGGTATTAAAGAATGCCCTGCCGAAGAGATGGATGCTGAGGATATGTTATTCATCCTATATACCTCCGGTTCGACAGGTAAACCTAAAGGCGTAGTGCATACCTGCGGTGGTTATATGGTTTATGCCGGTTTTACTTTTGATACTACGTTTCAATACCAGCCCGAAGAGGTTTATTTCTGTACCGCTGATATTGGCTGGATAACCGGTCACTCTTATATAGTATACGGACCGTTATCGCAAGGGGCTACTTCTTTAATGTTTGAAGGGATCCCGACTTACCCAACACCCGGCAGGTTATGGGACATTGTTGATAAATTTAAAGTCAATATTATATATACCGCCCCAACGGCAATCCGTTCGTTAATGAGTTTTGGCGATGATCCGCTTAAACAAAAAGATTTAAGCTCGTTAACCAAATTAGGGTCGGTAGGCGAGCCTATTAACGAGGAAGCCTGGCACTGGTTTGATGAAAAAATAGGCCATGGCAATTGCCCGCTGGTTGATACCGGTGGCAAACCGAAAATGGCGGGCACATGATAAGCGCGATAGCCGGCGTTACACCTTTAAAGCCGGGCTATGCCGGTTTGCCGCTGCCGGGCGTACAGCCGGTGTTGGTTGATGAAAAAGGGGAAATTATAGAAGGTAATGGCGTAAGCGGCAATTTATGTATCCAGTTCCCATGGCCGGGTATGCTGCGCACTACCTATGGCGATCATGAACGTTGTCGCCAAACGTATTTTGCAACTTACCCGAATATGTATTTTACAGGTGATGGTTGCTTGCGCGATGAAGAAGGCTATTACCGTATAACCGGCCGCGTGGATGATGTATTAAATGTATCGGGCCATCGCATTGGTACGGCCGAGGTGGAGAATGCCATTAATATGCATAGCAGCGTGGTCGAATCGGCCGTAGTGGGTTACCCGCACGATATAAAAGGACAGGGTGTGTACGCCTTTGTGGTATGCCCCAACAAACATAGCGACGACGACCTTACCCGCAAGGATATTATGATGACGGTTGCCCGCATTATTGGCGCTATTGCCAAACCCGATAAGATCCAGTTTGTAACCGGTTTGCCGAAAACGCGCTCAGGTAAAATTATGCGCAGGATCTTAAGGAAGATAGCTGAAGGTGATACCAGTAATTTAGGCGATACTTCAACACTACTTGATCCGGGTGTGGTTGAGGAGATAAAGGCGGGTGCGTTGTAATCCCTCTGTTACAGGTGTTGCAACTGTTTCAGATGTGACACCTGTTTCTGTAACAGTACACCATTAAACAGAATTTCTACCTGTTAATTCTCAACTCTTGCCGTTATGTCGTAATTTCGCCTGATGACAAATTCCAGACCCAACATACTTGTAGTAAACGACGACGGCATTACCGCGCCGGGTATAAAAGTGCTTATCCATGTAATGAAAGAAATTGGCCGCGTAGTGGTGGTGGCTCCTGATAGCCCGCAATCGGGTATGGGGCATGCTATTACTATCGGTAAGCCATTGCGTTTAGATAAGGTTGACCTTTACGAAGGTGTAGAAATGTATAGCTGCTCTGGCACCCCGGTTGATTGTGTGAAGCTGGCTGTCACCAAGATCTTTAAAGGTAACAAGCCCGATCTGTGCGTTTCAGGCATTAATCATGGGTTGAATAATGGTATCAATGTTTTGTACTCGGGTACGATGTCGGCCGCGGTTGAGGGTGCTATCGAAGGCATTCCATCAATAGGCTTTTCATTAGATGATTATACCGGCAGGCTAACTTTAGTCATGTAGAAAAATATATAAAAGAAATTGCGCTGCAGGTTTTGGCTAACGGTATGCCTACGGCTACTTTATTAAATGTAAACTTCCCTAACACGGCACATATAAAAGGCATCAAGATCTGCCGCCGGCAAATGCTAAATGGGCGGAGGAGTTTGATGAACGCGTAGATCCCTACAAACGCCCATACTATTGGATAAGCGGTGTTTTCCGGTAAATGATAAGGGCGAGGATAGTGATTCATGGGCGCTCGAACATAACTATGTATCGGTAGTACCTATCCAGTTTGATATGACGGCGCACCATGCTATCCCGGTATTAAACAGCTGGACGTTTAACGTATAATTCTTGTATTTTTGGCCGTATGCTGCTAATCAATAATCCTGTGCAATGAAATATTACCTGGTAGCCGGCGAGGCTTCGGGCGATATGCACGGGGCCAATTTAATGAAAGAGCTAAAAAGCTCGACCCGCAGGCACAGTTCCGCTATTATGGCGGCGACCTTATGCAAGCCGAAGGCGGTACGCTGGTTAAGCATTATGCGGATATGGCCTTTATGGGCTTTTTTGAGGTGGCAATACATCTGCGGACTATCTTAAAAACCTGGCGTCCTGCAAAATGGATATCGCCAATTATCATCCGGATGTGTTGATTCTTGTTGATTTCCCCGGTTTTAATTTAAAGATAGCGGCATTTGCCAAAGAAAATAACCTGCCTGTAAATTACTATATCTCGCCTAAAGTTTGGGCCTGGAACCAGAAACGGGTATTGAAGATCAAAAAGATAGTCGATCACTTATTCTGCATCCTGCCGTTCGAGGTAGATTTTTATAAAGAGTGGGGTATGGCGGTTGATTACGTAGGCAATCCCTTATTAGACGCTGTAGCAGCTTTTAACCCCGATCCTGATTTCCTTCAAAAAGCAATCTCACTAACAAAAAAATAATAGCCTTATTACCGGGCAGCCGCAAACAGGAAATTAACTATCTGCTTCCCGATATGCTGGCAGTTGCCGATCAGTTCCCCGAATATCAGTTTGTAATTGCAGGCGCACCCTCTTTTAATGCAGCTTATTATCAGCAATATTTAAATGGTAAATCCATCCCGGTGCTTTTTGAGGCTACTTATGATATTTTAAATAACGCTTATGCGGCAGTTGTAGCATCCGGCACAGCTACGTTAGAGACCGCATTGTTTAACGTGCCCCAAGTGGTGGTTTACAAAGGTAACCCGATATCTATAGGTATAGGCCGTATGGTTATCAAGATCAATTATATATCGTTGGTTAACCTGATTGTTAACAGTGGTATTGTAAAAGAGCTGATCCGGGGCGATTGCACACCCGATACCATTGGGGCCGAAATAGATCGTATCCTTAATGATAGTCGCTATCGCCAAACCATGCTTACTAATTATGATCTGTTAGATGAGAAAATGGGTTTGCCAGGCGCCTCTGCCAAAACTGCTGCGTTAATAATTAAATACAACAAAAAATAATATATCCAGGCATGAGTGCTTCCACATCTACCGATCCTTTAAAAACCAAACAACATTTCCAGATCTTAGACGGTTTGCGCGGTGTAGCCGCCATATCGGTAGTGATATTCCATTTTATGGAAATTGCGCAACCCAATTACGAAAAGAACTTCATTGGGCACGCTTTTCTGGCTGTCGATTTCTTTTTCTGCTTATCAGGCTTTGTAATTGCTTACGCCTATGACAATAGCAGGTTAAAGGAATTAGGTTTCGCAACTTTTTTAAAATTGCGCCTTATTCGGCTGCATCCGTTGGTAATTATTGGCGCTGTAATAGGTTTGCTAAGTTGGTTGTTTGATCCTTTTAGTAATCTTTATGCGAAATACGGTGATATGAAGGCGTTTTTAATGTTTATCACATCGTGCTTTATGATACCATATCCCATAATTCGCGAGCGTTATTTTAATCTGTTTCATTTAAATGCGCCCTCATGGTCGTTGTTTTGGGAATACATTGCAAATATTGTATACGCATTGATGCTTGTTAAGCTGCGTAATAAAATACTATGGGTATTATTAGTAATTGGTGCGGTTTTACTTACTTACGAAACCAGCAAGTCAGGCAATATTAGTAATGGTTGGGGCGGGGATAATATCAGCGCCGGGGCTATTCGTGTTTTTTACTCTTTCCTTGCGGGGATGCTGGTTTATCGAATGGGTTGGATCATCAAATCGCGACTTGGCTTTATGGCTGTTAGTGTTTTGACTTTGGCCGTGTTCTTATTCCCTTTTTCAAATAAGTGGAACTATGTTACCGAGCCCATAATTGTCATTCTGTATTTGCCACTGCTGGTAGCTTTAGGTGCGGGCGCTACACTGAGGCCGGTGTTTAGTAAGATCTGCAAATTTTCGGGCGAGTTATCATACCCGCTGTATATGGTACATTATCCGTTTATATGGATATTTTTAGTTACCTGGAAAAATACAAACCAACTATGGATGAAAAGGCAGTAATTATCCCAATATGCACGGTGTTGCTTATAGGGTTTGCCTGGCTGGTATTAAAGTTTGTTGACGAACCAATACGTAAGTATTTGAGAAGGCGGATGGAAAAGAGTTTATAAGCTCACATGACTCGGCATAAAAAAAACAGAGCCTTGCAATTTGCAAGGCTCTGTCGTTTCATAGGTAGTAGATTTTATAGGTAGATGTATATATTGATCAGGCAGCTTTTGCAGCTGACTGGTTGTTGCTGGTAAACTGACCTCTTTCTCTGAATGCTTTAAGGTCTGCCAATAACAGATCTTTTAACTCATTGTCGTAACGGATAAGTAATTTGCTGGTTGCTGGTTTTTGTTGTAAAGTTTTCATAATTAAAGTCTTTTTTAAGGTTGAATATTGTATTAATTAGGCTACTGATAATTGCTCGCCTTTAATTGCTTTTAAAAAATTACGACTGGTTCCTTTTAGTATTCTCAGATCATTCATTATGATCTCTCTAAGTTGATTGTCAAACTGGGCTACTAATTTGCTTGCTGCCGGTTTTTGATTGATGGTTCTCATAATGTATGTCTTTAGTTGTTCGTTTCGTTTTTGTTATCGTCAGTTTCATTTAAATTGTCGTGGCGGCGTTTAGCTTCTTTATACTGCCTCAACAGTTGCTCTTTATCGCGCTCGTCGGTAGACTTGGTTGGATCTATTGGGTTTTCCCATTCCTTCTCTTTAGCGTCTTCCGTTTTTTTGCTATCAACAATCATAACTAAATATCTGATGCTTGATAATTACTGTTCCAAATAAGTGCCAAGATTTTAAACCAGCTTTAAAAAAGTCATTTCTAAGTCCGATTTATTTTACAATACCGTGTAAAATGCTGTAAATAAGTGCTTTTAGCTGATGATGCATAAATTGGAAAAATTAAAAAAGTGTCCAGAAAAACAGAACACTATAAATTTAAGCAGTACTTAGGAGTGTACAATTGTAGCTTTATTCTGTATTTTTTTCGGTTAACCAGTGCCTTGTTAAGGCGATACCTGATACGACAATACCTAATATACATACGCCGTTCCATTGGTATCGGTACCAAAGCTGGGTAGCCGCAAATGTGCCTAAGGCACCGCCAATAAAATAGGTAACCATATATATGGTATTTACCCGGTTGCGCGCGTCAGGATTCCCGGCAAAGATTATAGCCTGGTTGGATATATGCGTAGCCTGCACACCCATATCCATTAATATAACACCTGTTATTAAACCTATTAAGCTATGGCCCGAAACGGCAAATACTATAAATGATATAATTACCAAAATCAAAGTAAATGTCGAGATATGGTAAGGGTCCATCTTGTCGGTTAATCTGCCCATCGCGCCTACGGCTAAGGCACCAAAGGCTCCAACCAGGCCAAACAGGCCGGCAATATCACTACCCATATTAAAGTTTTGTTTTAACAGGAAAGTTAATGTGCTCCAAAACGCGCTAAAGCAGGCAAAGCATAAAGCTCCGCGCATGGCGGCTAACCGTAATCTGGGTTCATCCCTTATTAAATGCACCATGGACAACATCAGGTTTTTATAGCTTCCTTTATAATCGGGTTCAACTTCGGGTAATAACAAATACACTAATAACCACATTATTAACATTAAACCTGCAGCAATATAAAACATGGCGCGCCAGCCAAAATGGGCGGCAACTATACCGCTAATAGTACGTGATAGTAAAATCCCAATTAATAAACCGCTCATTACAAATGCTATCTTTTTACCGCGTTCAGTCGGATTAGCCAAATGTGCCGCCATCGGTATTAATAATTGTGGGATCATACACGATGCACCAACAAATAGACTTGCTATTAATAATATATGAATGTTTGGCGCGATAGCTGCAAGGATTAATGAGGCTACTATAAAAGCAAAATCTATCAGCATTAGTTGCTTTCGTTTAAACATATCAGCCAATGGTATCACGAAGAACATGCCTAATGCATAACCAATTTGTGTAAATACCGAAACCTGACCGGCTTTTGCGCTGGTTATATTAAAAGTGCGACTTATATCAACTAACAAAGGTTGGTTATAATATAAATTACCAACAACCAGCGCGGTGGTAATGGCCATTACCCATAAAGTAGTTGTGCTTAAATGTGGTGTTTTTGTGGTAATGTTAGACATGTGTTGTTAAATGGTTACAAAAATGTAAAAGCAATTTAACATTCATGTTTATAAAAGGTAATATTTTTGCACGTCGTTTTTTTAATAAGCAAGCCTGAAATAAAGGTGCGCTATTAAAAATGTGTCAAAAAAATGTTACAGTGTGTTTAATAGCTATTCATTGATCAGTTTATGCGACTATTATCTAAAAAAGTTAATATATAACTCAAATATTAGATGTGTTTGATGTTTATTAGTGTCTTTTTTATAAAAATCATTAAATAAATAGCTTTAAATAAGATAAAATAGGTTTTTTTACATAAAACATCTGATAATGATATAAAAATTTTAGTTTTAAAGTGAAATTAAAACTCTTGTAATGTTTCAATCAATTATTTGCTAATATTATAGGTTGTTTATCCAATTTTACAAAAAAATTACAAAAATAAATTTGCACAGTAAAAAAGTTAGTGTTACCTTTACACCATGCAAACGAGATAATATCTCAACAGCATATTAAAATAGTCTTCTCATAATTTAGGTTTATAATTGGTTTAGTAAAGGCCCCTGCCCATCAGGGGCCTTACTTGTTTCTATGCCTTTCCTATTGTATCAATAAGATGTAATTAGTCGATGATTGGCAGCTATAATCCCCAAGGAGGTAATTGCAGCTATAATCCCTGTGGAGGTAATTTATAATAAGTCTAATATTATGACTTATTTAATAACTGGGCCAGCTCTGTCGTGTTTTTAAAGCTAAAGCCAAGTTTTTTGATGATATTTTTACGGTGTGTTTTAATGGTATGCACACTCAGGAAGAGTTTGTCGGCAATTTCCTTATTGGTTAATCCTTCGGCTATCAGGTGTATAAGTTCAGTTTCGCGTGATGATAGTTGGGGGATATTATCATCTTTTTCAGGAAGTAATTTGTTGCCAAAAAGTGTCTGGAAGGTGTTTTTACAAAAAAATTGTTCGCCTTTGGCAGCGCTATAAATGGCATGCACCAACTCTTCGCGGCTGCACTCTTTAAATACATAGTTTTTAATCCCCGTGTCTATCAGCGTTTGGATCTCTTCGCGCGATTGGCGGTTTGATAGCACAAGTACCCGGCTATTGCTATGCTTTAGCTTAATGTTTTTAATGTCGGCAATGGTAAACCGATGGTTATAATTTGGATCAAGAATTATAACCCCGGGCTTGCGGATAATTAACAGCTGCTCCAATTCTATAGGGTAAGCGGCGGTACCAATAATGTTAATATCTACAATATTAGCTAACGTGGCTTTTATACCCTCGTGGGTTAAAGGTTGGTTATCGGCTATTAATACGTCAATCAATGTTATTTAGTCTAATTCTAAACAATGATACGAAAAATATATATTTTACTAAATTTTATATGAGTTTGGTGGAAGAGAATTTATTGCTCGGCCCAGTTATATTAAAATTTATAATTTTAGAAATGGATAATTTCTCATTAAAAGATAAAGTAATTATAGTTACCGGTGGTACAGGTATTTTAGGCGAAGCCTTTATTCAAGGTATAGTTTCGGCTGGTGGTATAGTAGGAATATTGGGACGTAATGAAAAAGTTGCGCAAGAACGTGCCGCTGCTGTAAAAGCAGCAGGTGGCAAGGCAATGCCTTTAATAGCCGACGTTATGAAAGAAGATGAACTGCTGGCAGCCCGCGACAAAGTACTGGCCGAATTTGGCCGGATAGATGGCCTTGTTAACGGTGCCGGTGGTAATATGCCCGGCGGGATTATACAACCCGATACCAGCGTTTTTAAATTAAATATGGAGGGCCTGCGGCAGGTGATGGAACTAAATTTATGGGGCACAATGATACCTACGCAGGTTTTTGGTGAAACAATGGCCGACACAGGCAAAGGTAGTATCGTAAATATTTCAAGCATGGCATCGCAAAGAGTTATTACCAAAGTATTGGGGTATACGTTGGCTAAAACAGCTATTGATGCTTACACTCAATGGTTTGCAGTAGAAATGGCCAACAGACATGGTGATAAATTGCGTATGAACGCCATTGCTCCCGGATTTTTCCTTACAGAGCAAAACCGGGCATTGCTTACTCAGCCGGATGGTAGCTATACTGATAGGGGTAACTTAGTGCTAAAACAAACACCATTTAAACGCTTCGGCGAACCCGGCGAACTTATTGGAGCATTAGTTTGGTTATTAAGCGATGCGTCAAAATTTGTAACCGGGACAGTAATTAATGTTGATGGCGGTTTTGCAGTAAACAGCGGCGTGTAAACAATTTAAGAACACTTGAAATTTAGTAGTTTCAAGTGTTATATATTATAGTCGGGATGGCGGGATTCGAACCCACGACCTCCAGCACCCCATGCTGGCGCGATACCGGGCTACGCTACATCCCGAAAAAAGGATGATGCAAATATAATTTTTGACCTTAAAATTTCTAAATAGTTTTTCAACTTATAAATTTCCATTTGCCCAACTTTTTATTACTTTTGCCATCCCAACACAAGCAGGGGATTAGCTCAGCTGGCTAGAGCGCTTGCATGGCATGCAAGAGGTCATCGGTTCGACTCCGATATTCTCCACATTATAAAACCGCTTACAAAACCTGTAAGCGGTTTTTTAGTAAGTAGTCCTACTACCTATATGCCTTTGATAAACGTTCTTCTGTCGGTCATCGTTAATTCAGTCTATAGTTGGTGTAATTGTATTTGCCTCCCCGTTAAAAATAATGGCAAAATAGTTTATTAATAAGGTAAGCTGCTTTTACAATTTCATTCCCGGCCGGGATAACTTTACCTATATCAAAAAATACTTTATGGATCAAAACTTGCAAAAAAACTGGGATACCGATGATGAACTGTTTCATATCATTCGTACTGAACTTTATACAGCGGTTATAGGCGATATTATGGATGTATTAGGATATATGAATCAGTTTTTACCTCCGCAGTTAAGGCCGCTAACAGATAGCGATTTTATTGTAGGCCGCGCAATGACTGTTGTAGAAACAGATATAGTAAGCCAAAGTAGTATTAATAACGCTGCACTTAATAAACCTTTTGGTTTAATGCTTGAAGCATTGGATGACCTGAAGAAGAATGAAATTTATGTGTGCACCGGGGCATCACCAACCTATGCATTATGGGGAGAACTGATGAGTGTGCGTGCTAAATATCTTGGCGCGGCAGGCGCAATAGTAGATGGGTATTCGCGCGACACCAATGGCGTACGCGCGGTTGGGCTCCCAGTATTTTCATACGGATGCTATGCCCGTGGATCAGGCACCACGCGGTAAAGTAATAGATTATCGTGTGCCCTTAAGTATAAAAGGTGTAAAGGTATGCCCGGGAGATATTTTAGTAGGAGATATAGATGGCGTTTGCGTTGTTCCGCAGGAAATTGAAAATGAAGTCTTTAAGCGCGCTATCGAAAAAGCGCGCGGTGAACGTACCGTACTAAAGAGTTTGCAGGAAGGTATGGCCGCCAAAGCCGCGTTTGAAAAATATAAAATAATGTAATGTGGAATGCAGTGCATTTAAAAAAGGCGCGGGCAATTGTAGAATGACCTAATCAGATTAAACACCCTGTTTTTTATTAAATATATCAAAGCGAGCAAAATTGAAAAGGAATATCAGCAATGTGAAAAAATGTATCACTCATGTTCATCCCATCAGTTTAAATTTGTTAAGTACATGTTAAACTTGTGCTAAATTATTACATGGCGAGATCAGGCATGATACTATTTTAAAAAGTTTAATGGCGGCCAAACCATAAATATGGTAAATAAAAAAGCGCTTGCTTATAATATATATAATATTGATGTAGTGTAAATTAAGCTGATTTGAAAATTAGATCGCTATATACTGATGCGGATTTGCTGCTTAATGCAGCACAAGGTAACCATCATGCTTTTAAGCTGATCTATGAAAAGTATCATGCCAAATTATACACCTT